>NZ_ANKP01000230.1:0-24312 GCF_000319775.1 Cupriavidus sp. HMR-1 | reverse complement strand
GGCGGTTGCCAGGCCGTGCCCGCGCCGGTGGACCTTGTGTGCGCTGCCGCCGCGCTGGTATGGGCGGGCGGGCATTGTTTTCCGCGCGAAGCGTTGACGATGCCGCGCGCGAGGCCCGTGCCGCCGCCAGCAACCATGGCGGATATCTCGTCCTCGCCGGTACTACCACCCCACGCAAGGGTATATCCCAAGGGATCTCCTGCGATCGGATGAAGGCAGGCGTGCGTCGATGCGACTATGCTGGATGTGCTCGTGATCAGAAGCCGGTGAGATGACAGGCCGGCCGCACGGGGGAAGAAGGGGGTCGTATGGATCGCAGTCTGGATATCCTGGCCGTGCATGGTTTCGCCGTGCGCGAGGGCCGGGGCAAGTGGGCATGTTGTTATGAGATACGGCTCGCCATCGTAGGCGGGCCGTTGTTGTATCGGGGAGAGCTGCACGGACGGAGCTTTGCCACCGAGGAGGCTGCCATCATCGCCGCAGTCGAAATCGGCGAGCGCGAGGCCGGCCGGCACATCGATGCCGCGCACGCCATGATCGTCGCGCTGGCGCGCGTCTCCGACGGCGCTCACCACGAAATGACCTGAACCTGGTCGCGGGGCGCTACGCCTCACGGTCACTCCGATCGGCGCGCCAAAAAAGAAGCCCGCCGACCGGGGGACCATGCGGGCTTTGAAATGGACGCTCGCGTGCGCGAACGCCCATTACTCACGAACATATCGAATCGCGCGGCGACACTCCATCAACCAGAAGACTCAGGGTGACGCGCGCGCCCGCGCGGCATCTCATCCTCGGGGGCGGAGAGCGCCGCCCATCTCATGCTTCGGGATGGAGACCTGGCGTGCCCTTGCGCACAGAGGGGATGGATATGGACTGCTACGCTGCGGCATCCCAAGCAATTGGCAATCCGTACGTTGAACCGTACGAGGTCCGCGTGTCATGAGTCGTTGGCAACTCGTTTCCTTCTTCGGCGAATCGGCATTCCTGCTGCCGTGTGCCGTGTTCCTGTATGCGTGGCTGCGCTGGCATGGCGCCAACGCCGTCGCGCGGCACTGGCTGATCGCGTTCTCGCTGACGGCCTGCCTCGTGCTGGTGTCGAAGCTGGCCTTCATGGGCTGGGGCATCGGCAGCGCCGCGCTCAACTTCACGGGCTTCTCCGGCCACGCGATGATGGCTGCGTCGATCCTGCCCGTGTTCGCGTGCCTCGCCGTGCCGTCGCGCTATCGAACCCTGAGCTTGCTGGCCGCCGTGGCCGGCGTGTTGCTGGCACTTGCCGTCGGCATGTCCCGGCTGGCGTTGCACGCGCATTCGATGTCCGAGGTGGTGAGCGGACTGGCGCTCGGATTCTGCGTCAGCCTGCCATTCATCATGCGTCACGAAGTGCCGCACGGCCCGGTTGCGATGCTGCTGGCATCCGGTGTGCTGGCCACGGTGCTCGTGTTGCCGGTGAGTGGCGTGGCGGGCGTGACGCATATCTGGGTGCAGGGTATCGCCACCTTTCTTTCTGGCCGTGACCGCCCCTACGAGCGTGGCGAGTGGGCCTGGCAAGCGGACTGCCGCGTCTGCCAGATCAACGTCGCCGCACGGCCGGCTTGCGCGACCCGGCATTGCGCCTGCTGACGCCACCCAGGTCGCAGGCGTTCGAAGGATTTGTGCGCCTGCCAACAGACGACGCGCCATGCGTGCGCAACCATGACTGCACTTGGTTTCCCGCGAGGGCTTTGGGGCGGTCATGGCGTCGGAATGGAATGTTGCCGCCGAGCGGCACTCTGCACTTCACTATCTCTATCGGCTCGGCGATGCGGTACTGATCGCGGTATGCGGCATCGCCATGGGCGCGCTGTATTTCCATGACGGCATCAGGAGCGCGGCACCCGTCAACGGGTTCCTGACGATGCTGTGCGCGCTCGGCGCGCTGCTGATCTTTCCTGCCTTCGGCATCTACGAATCATGGCGCGGCCGCAGTCGCGCCGTGCTGGGGTTGCGCATTGCCGCCGCATGGACCGTGGTGTTCATCTCCGGCCTGCTTGGTGCATTCCTGATCCACCAGATCGGGGCGGTCTCACGCGTCTGGTCGATGGGCTGGTTCATCGGCACCGGCGTGATGCTGGCGCTGTCGCGGGTCGTGATGTTCCGGATGCTGGCCAACGTGCGCCAGCAGGGCATCAACGCCAAGCGCGTGCTGATCTTCGGCTACGGCCCACTGGGCCGCGAAATGTACGACCGCGTACAGCACTTCCGCGATGCCGGCTATCGCGTCGTGGGCGTGTATGACGAGGAGTCCGATGCGATTCCGTACGACGTGACCCCGCTGCGCCAGATCGAGGAAGTCAGCAGCTTCGTGCGCGACCATGGCGTGCGCGAGATCTGGCTGACGCTGCCGATGGCCGCTTGCCGCGATCTGTCCGGCGTGGTGCGCCAGTTCCGCAATGAAATGATCGATATCCGCTGGGTGCCAGACGTGTCGTCCGTCGAACTGCTGGGTCACCGCTTCAGCGAGTTCATGGGTCTGCCCGTCATCGACCTGAACAGTCCGCCCGTCTCGGGCATCACGGGCGTGGTCAAGGCCAGCTTCGATCGCGTGTTCTCGCTCGGCGTGCTGGTCTGCCTGAGCCCGCTGCTGTTGCTGATCGCCGCGATGGTCAAGCTGTCGTCGCCCGGTCCCGTGCTGTTCCGGCAGCAGCGGCTGGGCATCGACGGCCAGCCTTTCAATGTGTACAAGTTCCGCACCATGCGCCAGCACCAGGACGGCGGTGGCGTGACCCAGGCCGTGCGCGGTGATCCGCGCGTGACCCGCGTCGGCGCGTTCCTGCGCCGCACCAGCCTCGACGAGTTGCCGCAGTTCATCAACGTGCTGCGCGGCGAGATGTCGGTGGTCGGCCCGCGCCCGCACGCGATGGAGCACAACGAGCTCTACAAGGAACTGATCGACCGCTACATGCTGCGCCACCGTGTGAAGCCCGGCATCACCGGCTGGGCCCAGATCAACGGTCTGCGTGGCCAGACGGACACGATCGAGAAGATGCGCAAGCGCATCGAGTTCGACATCTACTACATCCAGCACTGGTCGTTCCAGCTCGACCTTCGGATCATCCTGCGCACCGCGCTGCATGGCTGGACCGGCACCACGGCTTACTGAACCAACAATAAAGAGACCCACAGAGGGGTAGACGCCGCCGCGTGAGCGGTTTGGTGCGAAATCGCACCGAAACGACCACGCAAAACCCATGGAATGGAGCCCGTCAACGCAATCGGAGACTACGAATGAAAGCAACCATCCGCAATATTCTGGGCGAAGTGGCCCGGCTAGATGTACCGCTGGCCACCCTGGCTGACAACGACGATCTCTACGCGGCGGGACTCTCGTCCCTGGCCACCGTGCATGTGATGCTGGCGCTGGAAAACGCGTTCGATATCGAGATCCCGGATCAGATGCTGACGCGCCAGCTATTCCGCAGCGTTGACTCGCTGGCGGCCGCGGTGGAAGCCATTCGCCAGCAGCAGGAGGCAGCATGAACACCGGAGCGAAGGTTACGCTGGCGCACGCCAACCCCGACGCGGGCGGCGTGATGGCCAGCGATGCATTGCTGGCCGCCGCGCGCGAGGCCGCAACGGTCGCGCAGCGCTTTGCCGACGCCGTGGATCAGGAAGCGCGCTTTCCGCACGAAGCGTTCGAAGTCCTGCGCGACCAGGGCCTGCTCGGCGCGATGGTGCCGGCCGTGCTCGGCGGCAGCGGCGCGTCGCTGGCTACGGTGGCCGCGATCTGCAAGGTGCTGGGCGAGACCTGCGCGTCCACCGGCATGATCTATGCGATGCACCAGATCCAGGTGGCGTGCCTGCTCGATCACGGCACCGGCAGCCCATGGCATCAACACCTGCTGGCACGCATCGCCGGCGAGCAATTGCTGCTGGCGTCCGCCACGTCCGAAGAGGCGATCGGTGGCGCGCTGCGTAGCAGCGGCTGCGCCGTCAACGTGGATGGCGATCGTTTCCACCTGCTGAAGATGGCGCCGACGATTTCCTATGGCGCCCACGCCGACGGCATCCTGATTACCGCGCGTCGCAATGCGGATGCCTCGCCGTCCGATCAGGTGCTGGTGTGCGCACTGAAGTCCGACTACACGCTGCAAGGCCTGAATGCGTGGGACACGCTCGGCATGCGCGGCACCTGCAGCAATGGCTTCCGGCTGGAAGCCACCGGCCAGGTGGACCAGGTGCTGCCGGTGCCGTTCGGCGAGATCGCCGACGCCACCATGACGCCGGTCTCCCACATCCTCTGGAGCTCGCTGTGGCTCGGCATCGCCAGCGATGCCGTATCGCGCGCCAAGACCTTCTTCCAGGGACAGGCGCGTGCGCGTCCGGGCCAGTTGCCGCCGTCCGCATCGCGTGTGTCAGAAGCCGTGAGCCTGCTGCAGATGATGGAAGGCCGCGTGGATCTGGCGCTGGCGCATCAGCGCAGCCGCCATGCGGGCGCTTCGGTTTCCGCCGCATTCGCGCTGGCGGCCGAGATGAACGGTCTGAAGACGGCGATGTCGACGATGGCACTGGAAGTCGTGCAGCAGGCGCTGCTGGTGTGCGGCATGGCGGGCTACAAGCACGGCACGCCGTTCAGCCTGGGACGCCACCTGCGCGATCTGTGGTCGGCGCCGCTGATGATCAACAACGATCGCATTCAGACCAACACAGCGAACCTGCTGCTGGCCGATCGTTCCTGAAGGAGGCATCCATGGATGCACACACTCTCACCGAGGCACGTCCGGCCGGTGGCGCGGACCCAATGGCCGCGCAACCGCCAACGTTCCTCGAATCGCTGCTGGCAGCGGGGTTGCTAATCCAGACTGGCGTGCGTGGCCTCTACGGCCGCAGCGCGGTGTTCGAAGGCATCGCCGACGGCCTGAATGCCGCGTTCACGCGGATTGGCGCGGACCAGAACGCCGAAGTGCTGCGCTTCCCGCCAGCGATCGGCAAGGATGATTTTGAAACCAGCGAGTACCTCAAGAGCTTTCCGCAGCTTGCCGGCACGATCCACAGCTTCTGCGGCGACGATCGCGGGCATCGACAACTGCTGGCGCGGCTCGAGGACAAGCAGGACTGGACCGATCAGCAGCAGTTCACGGGCGTGGTGATGACGCCCGCCGCCTGCTACCCGATCTATCCCGTCATCGGCAAGCGCGGCCCGCTGCCCGCCGAGGGCAAGGTTGTCGACGTGATGTCGTACTGCTATCGGCACGAACCGTCGCTGGAGCCTACCCGGATGCAGTTGTTCCGGCAGCGCGAGTACGTCTGCCTGGGGTCCCCCGAGCGGATCGTGGCGTTCCGCGAGCTGTGGATGGAGCGCGGGCTGGCGTTCGGTCGGGCCTTGCAGCTTCCGGTGGAAGTCGACGTGGCCAATGACCCGTTCTTCGGGCGCGGCGGCAAGATCGTGGCCGACAGCCAGCGCGAGCTGAAGCTCAAGTTCGAACTGCTGATTCCGGTGAACGACGGCGCGCCGCCGACGGCCTGCATGAGCTTCAACTACCACATGGATCACTTCGGCGCGCTCTGGCATATCGGACTGCACGACGGTGGCGTCGCCCACACGGGCTGCGTCGGTTTCGGTATCGAACGGCTGGTGCTGGCGCTTCTGAAGCACCATGGACTGGACCCAGCCAAGTGGCCTCAGGCAGTAAGGGAAACGCTGGGAGGCGTCTAAATGTACGGTGATGGCAAGGTGCGCACGCGCGGCGGAGCCTATGCGCTGCACGGGGGCAACCCCGTGTGGTCGCATGCCAACCGCCATATCGATCTCTGGATCGAGTTGTTGCATGGATGGGAGCTTGAGCCCATCGCCGCATTGCCATTTACGGTCACCCTCGATTTCGAGGGTGACCAGTTCACATCGCTGAACATTCCGTCAGCGGACCTCGAACTGCTCTACGGCATCGTCAAGGACGAATTGTCGACTTACGGCAGGCTCGAAACGCATGTGGCCGCGCAGACCAATTGCGGCAACGTGGTGCTGCTCGAGGTCGATAACTATCAGTTGCCGCAGTTGCCCGGCGCGTATCGGCGGCAGCACGCGCGGTCCTGCATTGCGATCGACGTGCTGGTGCCCGAGGCCACGGCCGTGGGCTATTACCATCACGACGGCTATCACACCGCGAGCGGCGACGACTACGTGTCGATCTTTCGCAGCGTTGATGGTGAGTCTTCCTGGGGCGCCGCGTCGTTTCCGCAGGCGGAGGTTGTGCGCCGCCGCTTTGCCGCGCAGGCGGAGGATGCCTTGCTGCGGGCGTCGATGGACCTGCTGCGCAGCCATCTGGCCCGCCGTCCGCGCCAGAATCCGATCAAGGCTTTCCGCGAGGCATTTCCGGCACACCTCGAGCAACTGATGTCGCGCGGCGAGCCCAACTTCCAGATCTACGCCGCGAGCGTGTTGCGCCAGCTCGGCGCCAATTTCGAGTTGATGGGCCGCTACGTGCGCTGGCTGGTGATGAACGGAAAGGTGGTGCCGGATACGGTGGCCGAAGCCTGCTACACGATGGCGTCGGAAGCCATGGTGATGCAGTTCCGCCTGATGCGTGCCGTGATCAGCCACAAGCCCGACGGATGCCAGGATTGCCTGGCGCAGCTCGAGGCCGCTTACCAGGGCACCGTGCCGGCACTGGCCGCGTGCTTCGGGGAGACCGTCTCATGACTGCGCGCGATCCGGAGCCGGCTCTGCTGCCGATACTGCGCCCAGGCGTAGCCGTGGCCGATGCACGGCTTGAAGGCGACTGGACCCTGCTGGAAACGTTCGCGAACGCGGTCGCGCATCCGGGCGAACTCGGCGATGGCGGACACTGGCTGCCGGCACCGGTACCGGGTACCGTCGCTAGCGCCTTGCGTGCCGCAGGCCGCTGGGACGAGGCTGCGCCGCCGCCACTGCATCAGCACGACTACTGGTACAAGCTTCGATTTCAGGGCGACGGACGCCGGCTGCTGCGCTTCAATGGTCTGGCGACATTGGCAGAGGTCTGGCTCAACGGCACGAAGGTGCTGACCGCGCGGCACATGTTCACCGCACATCAGGTGGAGGTGGAACTGGCCGGCGACAACGTGCTGCACCTTTGCTTCCGCGCGATGCACCCGTGGCTGCGCACGCAGCGCGGGCCGGTACGTTGGAAGCCGCGCATGATCGTGCCGCCGACGCTGCGCGCGGTGCGCACCACGCTGCTTGGTCATATGCCTGGCTGGTGCCCGCCCGTTCATGCGGTAGGGCCGTGGCGCGACATCGAACTGCTCGATCCGACGGGCGCAGACGTCACACACGGCGTGCGCGCCGAGTTGTCGAGTCATCTGGATGGTGATGACGGCGTCGTGGTGCTTCAGTTGCACTTTCCGGGGCCGGCGCCAGAGCACGGAACGTTCGCGGCCATCGGCCCCGACCACACAGTGTGGCAGGGCGAATTGCGCCGCGTCGGCGGGCATTCGCTTGCCGGCACGCTGCGCGTGGCGCAGGCGCAGCGCTGGTGGCCGCATACGCATGGTGAACCCGCCTTGTACCGCGTCGAGGCGACTATCGGCGCGCATGGAATCGCGTGTGGGCATACTGGCTTCCGCACGATCACCGAGGACCGCTCCGGCGACGAAGGCGCGTTCGCGCTGCGCGTCAATGGCGAGCGCGTGTTCTGCCGTGGCGCCTGTGTGTCGAGCCACGATCTTCCGGGGTTGGCGGATACGGACGAGTCCGTGGCACGCTGGCTGCAACTCGCGCGCGATGCCGGGGCCAACATGGTTCGCGTCAGTGGCGTCACCTGCTATCCGGGAGAGGCGTTCTATCGCCAGTGCGATGCGCTCGGCCTGATGGTCTGGCAGGACTTCATGTTCGCCAACTTCGACTATGGCAGCGAGTCCAGCGCCAGCCCGGCGCTGATGGCCGATGCCGCGGGCGAAGTGGCGCAGTGGCTGACGTCCACGCGCGCGCATGCCAGTCTGGCGGTGCTGTGCGGTGGCAGCGAGGCGGAACAGCAGGCCGCGATGATGGGAACGCCGCGCAACGTGTGGCGCCAGCCATTGTTCGACGAACTGATTCCGTCGCTCGTGCGCGAGCATCGGCCCGACGTGATCTACGTGCGCAATTCGCCGAGCGAGGGCGCTTGGCCGTTCCAGCCCGATACGGGCGTCAGTCACTACTACGGCGTGGGCGCCTATCAGCGCCCGTTGTCCGATGCGCGGATGGCAAACGTCCGTTTCACCTCGGAATGCCTGGCCTTTGCGAACGTGCCGTGCGCGCGCACGCTTTCCGAGGCGGGCCTGTCCCAACCGCTGCATGATCCGCGCTGGAAGGCGCGTGTGCCGCGTGACGCAGGCGCGGCTTGGGACTTCGAGGACATCCGCGATTTCTATCTGCGGGATCTGTTCGATGTTGATCCGCCCCGGCTGCGCTACGAGCAGCCGGAACGATACCTGGCGCTGTCGCGCGCGGTCGTGGCCGAGATCATGACGGAGGTCTTCGGTGAATGGCGCCGTGCGGGGTCCACGTGCCAGGGCGGACTGGTCTGGCAGTTGCAGGATCTGATGCCAGGCGCCGGATGGGGCATCGTCGATGCCCGCGCGCGGCCGAAGTCCGCATGGCATGCGTTGCGCCAGGTATGGCAGCCGCTGCAGGTCATCCTGACGGATGAAGGGTTGAATGGCCTGCACGCGCACGTGATCAACGAATCCGCCACGCCACGCACCGTATGTCTGACGCTGCGCTGCCTGCGCGATGGCGAGGCGGTGGCGGCACGGGCCGAGCAGACGCTCACGCTGGCACCACGCGAGACACGCAGGCTGGCCGCGGCGGAGATGTTCGATCATTTCTTCGATTTCACCTACGCCTACCGGTTTGGCCCGCCCGCGCACGACGTGGTCATCGCCACGCTACACCCAATGGATGAGGACAACGGGTTGCTCAATCAGCCACCCGGTTCACCGCTTGGTTCGCCGCTCGGTTCGCCACTCAGTCAGTCGGTGTATCTCCCGGATCGCCGCGCCGCTGCGCTGCGCGAGCCGGAACTGCAGGCCAGCGTGGCGCGCGAAGGCGACGAATGGTGGCTCACGGTGGGAACGCGGCGCTTCGCGCGGTGGGTCCATATCGTGGACCATGCCTTGCAGCCGGAGACCGACTGGTTCCACCTTGGCCCGGGTGAAACGCGGCGCATCCGCCTGATGCATGACGCCGGCGTCACCAGCGGCGCCAGCGCCATCCCTTCGGGCGAAGTTTCGGCACTCAATGCTTCCCGCCCGGTCAGCTACGACGGCTGATCTCAACCTCCTTCATCCCACTTCAACCTTTCCCGCCAGCCCAACGCTGGCGCGGCGGGCGCATCTGTCACCGGGTGCGCCCCGCGCGGGTGGCGCCTATGCGTACACCATGCACCTCCACCGTTTTCCTCCATCCAACCTACCAAAGCATGACTGGCCGACCCAACCGTTCGCCTACTGTCGGTTCTGTGCGGCATAGCACTTAATAGAGCCAGCAACAACACAGCCAGTCGGGGCCGAACCCCGGCGGAGAAAACGGGTGGCGGCCTCAGGGCTGCCGGCTTGCGCCATCAATCGAATACGGGTGGAGCGGCGAAACCGGGTCACGTATCCTGGGCGCTTGGATTGGCGCGGGATGCGTTCCGAAGCCGCTTCGGGATCAGAAGGAGGAATTAAAAATGATCACGCATCGGTCGGACTTGCATGTCAATCACTTGCTCAACGCATTGCCGCGCCATGAATGGGAAGCGTTGTCGAGGCACTTCGAGCTGGTTCGCCTGCGTGCCGGCGAACTGCTGACCGACTCGGGTCAGCGTATCGTCCACGTCTATTTTCCGACCACGTCGGTGGTCTCGCTGCTGTCGCTGCTGGAAGACGGCGCTACCGTCGAATTCGCGGCCGTCGGCAACGAGGGGCTGGTGGGCATTCCCGTGGTGACCGGTGGCGACACGATGCCGAGTCGCGTGGAAGTCCGCAGCCCGGGTTTCGCATACCGGATTCCGGCCCGTGTGCTGCGTTCCGAGCTTGGTCAGCTGCCCGCGCTGCAGCGCGTGACGCTGCTCTATGTGCAGGCCGTGCTGACGCAGATCGCGCAGACCGCCGCCTGCAACCGCCACCACTCGCTCAACAAGCAGCTTTGCCGCTGGTTGCTGCTGGCCATCGACCGCATGAGCACCAATGAACTGGTGATCACGCAGCAGGTCATCGCCAACATGCTCGGCGTGCGCCGCGAAGGTGTGACCGAAGCCGCTGGCAAGCTCGAGGACCTTGGACTGATCCACCATAGCCGCGGCCATATCACCGTGCTGGACCGCTGCGGCCTGGAGAAGCACTCATGCGAGTGCTACAAGCTGGTCAAGCGCGAGTACGACCGCCTGCTGCCGGCGCTGGCCGACGTGCACGCCTGATACATCGCCTCGGGATGGGGATGGAGCAGGGGAGAGGGCCGGCGCGCCAGGCGTGTCGGCCCTCTTTCACGACGAGGGGTTCAGGAATGCGCCGGATCGATGCTGCCGAACGATTGCAGCAGCCCTTCGATGACCTCCGAGTAGGCGGCCTCCAGCGTGTCCAGTGTCTCTGCGCACAGGTCGGGGCGCCCACGCGCCACGGCGCGCGCGAGCCGGAACTGCAACACCTTGCACTCCGACGCGATCGTCGCCGCGCCACGGATCGCCGATGCCGGCACGCGATAGCCGTGCTCGCCGAGCCAGGTCAGACAGTGGCCCAGCATCTCGAAGTTCGCGCCGAGCTGGCGCGGCAGGTTGAATCCATAGTGATGAAAGTACGCATCGCCACGCGCCAGTACGTTGCCGACCTGATCGCCGAACGCCTCGCGCCAGCGCGATACGGGGTTGTGCGCGGGACGCCGGCCCAGATGCCGGCGCATCTGCACGGCCACGGCATTCGCCAGTGCCGCGCCCTGCAGCGGCGTCCGCACGCGCTTGGCGCATTCGGCGTACGGAAACAGCACGTCCCCGTTGTCGCGCAGGGCAGGATCGAGCCGCAGCAACCCACGATAGTCCTCGCCTTCGGCGGTGTAGTAACCCACGCTGTGGTAGTACGAGAGCCGCTGGGCCGCCGTGTCGATCCGGTCGACGGCGATCGTGGTCTTCACGTGCCCGCGACGGTACGCCGTGGCGCGTGTATCGGGCAGGTAGTAGCTGTCGACTTCGACCAGCACGGTATGGCCACGACCGACCTGCTCGGCGACGTGTGCCTCCAGCGTGTCGTAGACGGCCATCTCCTGCACGACAGTGCCGTAAAGCTGCTCGATATCGGCCTGTGGATACTTGAAGAACGTGAAGTGGTCGCCTTCGAAGTCCTGGGTGACCGTGAATGCCAGCGCGGCGCGCGGGTCCAGTCCCCAGCCGTAGAGCAGTTCGATCCACAGGTCCATGTAGCAGTTGGTTTCCTGCCAGATCGCGTCTTCGCCGTGCAGGCCGCCCGGCCGCGTGTTCGCGGGGGCGATGGCTGCCGGAGAGTCCGCTCCGCCGCAACCCGCGAGCGTCCCCAGGACAGTTTCAGTACCGCGCTCCATGTCGATTCTCCGCAAGGTTCGAATGCCTGTTGTGCTTTGCCCGCCGTGGCCGGCAAGGGCGCAATCAGCGCTATTGCAGCGACAACGCGCGCGCGCATCGGTACGCTGGGCCACAGAACGGCGAGATGCGCGGCCGTGCCGCACGGCCCCGCCGGCGAGCGTGTGCGGAATCGAACAGAGATGGCGCGGGCTGAATTTCTACACTGGCGGCATCCGTCCGGACAGCGGTCCGGAACTAACTTGCGAACCTATTTCTGCGTAGAGGCGGGGGCATGATGAGAGTGCGAAGCCGGGAGAGGAAGATCCTGCCACCTGTCATGGTGCAGGCGCAGGTAGAGGCGCCAGCGGTGTTGGCGCCAGGACGGGCAACCTCCATGCCTGTGATCCAGCCTGTGATCCAGCCTGTGAAGCGGCCGGTGATTCAGCCGGTCATCCTTGCGGGTGGTGCCGGCACGCGGCTCTGGCCGCTGTCGCGCGAACAGTATCCCAAGCAGCTGCTCAACCTGGTGGCCAACGATACGCTGCTGGAAGCCACGGCGGCTCGTCTGGAAGGCGTCGCCGCGCGCACTGGCCGTCCGGCGGGTGTCGAGGCGCCGCAGATCGTCGTATGCGGCGAGGAGCATCGCTTCATGGTCGCCGACATGCTCAAGCGCAAGGGCAAGCGCGCGCGCATCGTTTCGGAGCCGTGCGGCCGCAATACCGCGCCCGCGCTGACCATGGCTGCGCTGCACGCGATGGCTTCGGCTGGCGAAGGTGGCGATGCTGTGCTGGTGGCCACGCCGGCCGATCACAGCGTGACCGATAGCGATGCCTTCCGTGATGCCATCGCCGCCGCTGTGCTGCACGCGGAGCGCGGTGCGATCGTCACGCTGGGCGTGCGTCCCACCGCGCCGGAAACAGGCTTCGGCTACATCCGCGCCGCCGTGCCGGTGCCGCCGGGTGGCTTCCTGATCGAGCGGTTCGTCGAGAAGCCACACTTGGAGCTGGCGCAGCACTACGTCGACTCGGGCGAGTACTGGTGGAACTGCGGCATCTTTGTCGTGCTGGCATCGGTGTGGCTCAAGGCCGTGATGCAACTCCAGCCAGAGATGCACGCCCGTTGCTGCGCGGCCTACGAGACGGGCCAGCCCAGTGATAGCGGCAAGGACGATGTGTTCCGGATCGGACAAGAGGCGTTCGACACCTGTCCGTCTGATTCGATCGACTACGCGGTGATGGAAAAGCTCGACGGGCTGCGCGGTATCCCCGGCATGCTTGTGCCAATGGATGCCGGATGGTCGGACGTGGGCTCGTGGGCGGCCATCTGGGATATCGCCACGAAGGACAACGCCGGCAATGCCGGCCGTGGCCGCGTGTTGTTCGACGGCGCGAGTTCGTGCCTGGCCCATTCGGAGGGCCGGCTGATCGCGTGCGTGGGCGTGCAGGACGTGGTAGTGGTGGAAACCGCCGATGCGGTGCTTGTGGTCGACAAGCACCACGTGCAGGACGTCAAGAACGTGGTACAGCGGCTGCGGCAGGAGCATGGCGCGGAGATCGTCAATCACCGCAAGGTACACCGGCCGTGGGGATGCTACGACTCCATCGACCATGGCGACCGCTTCCAGGTCAAGCGGATCGTCGTCGAGCCTGGTGCGAGCCTTTCCCTGCAGATGCACTACCACCGCGCGGAGCATTGGGTCGTCGTGCGCGGCACCGCACGGGTGACCTGCGGTGAGACCACCAGCATTCTTACCGAGAACCAGTCGACCTATATCCCGATCGGCACGCTGCATCGACTCGAAAATCCCGGCAAGACGCCGCTGGAAATCATCGAGGTGCAGTCGGGCGCGTATCTGGGGGAGGACGACATCGTCAGAGTCGAGGACAACTACGGACGCAAGTAGTCCCGCAGCCCCCGGTGCGCGATGGCCACCGGGAGCCAGCCAGGCGTCAGGGGAGTATTTCGTGAGCACCATGTCATCTGCCGGCGCAATGCCGGCGCCAGGGAGCAGCACCACGCGCAAGGGGGGGCGCCATTTGCGCGCATGGATGGACCATGCCGGCTGGATTGTCGCGGCTGGCGTCATTGGCGCCACGATTGCCGCGATGATCGGCATTTCCCGTCCCAATCTCTACGATGCCCACACGCTCGTGCAGATCTATCAGAAGGGTGACGGCTCGGGAACCACGCAACACACCGAACCGTTCGACGTGGGGATGCTGCGCAGCCGCGCGGTGGTCGGCCCGGTGGTGGAGCGCCTGCGCCTGTACATCTCCGTCGAGCCGCTGCGCGCGCCATTGCTGGGCGGCGTGGCCGCGCATTTCGCGCAGGCGGGCAAGCTCCGGGGACCGTGGCCAGAGCGGCTCGGTTACGCGTGGGGTGGCGAGCGGGTCGACATCCGCACCCTGGACGTGCCGGAGCGCCTGCTCAACGTGCCAATGACGCTCGAAGTGCTGCCTGGGGATGCCTATCGCCTGACGCTCGACGGCGAGCTCGTGACCGATGGCAAGATCGGCAGCCGTGTCGAAGAGAATGGCGTATCCATTCTGGTGTCACGCATCGACGCGCGCGCGGGCACGCGATTCACTGTCACACGGCACGACACGGCGCAGACGATCGATACCGTGGCGCGTGAACTGCGCATCGGCAGCGATGGCAGCGATACCAGCACGGTACGCATCGCGTGGCAGAGCAGCGACCGCACCGCGGTAGCCGCGCTGATCAACGGCATCGCCGATTCGTACATTACCGGGCAGGCCGAGACGCGCCGCGACGAAGCCGCCTCCACGCTTGCCTTCCTGAGCGGCGAACTGCCGCGCGTCAAGGACGAGCTCGAACGCGCCGAGGCGGCGCTGACGCGCTACCGCTCGCGCACGGGATCGATGCAGCCGAGCCAGGACGCCCAGTCGTACCTGAACAGCAGCATCGACTACCAGAAGCAGATCGCCCAGCTCAAGCTCGACCGCACCAAGCTGCTGCAGCGCTTCACGGAAGAGTCGAACGAAGTACGGACGATGGACAGCCAGATCCAGCAGCTCACGCGGGACCGCAAGGAGCTGGATACCCGGATGCAGACGCTGTCGGTCTCCGAGCGCGAATCCGTGGCGCTGACGCGTGATGTCAAGGTGGCCGAGGACATGTACATGTCCTTGCGCAACCGGCTCGAACAGCTCTCGCTGGCCAAGCTCGACAGCACCCGGCAGACCCGCGTGGTCGACATCGCGCTGACACCGGTCTCGCCAATCGGCGTGGGCACCGCACCGCTCACGATGGGCGGCGGGTTGCTGGGCATCTGCCTGGCGATGTGCGTGGTCTCGGTGCGCCAGCGCATGAAGCCGGCCGTGGCCACCGCCAATGATGCCGAGGAGACGCTTGGTCTGGCCATGCTCGGCGATGTCGCGTACAGCCGCGAGCAGGTGGAACTGGAGCGGCTGCTGACGGCGAAGGACCAGGATCTCGGGGCAATGCTGGCGCTGCAGGCGCCGGAGCCCGGGCGCCAGCTCGCGCAGGCGTTGCCGCATGGAGCCAGCGATGCCGAGCCGGGCCATTGGGGTTTGCATGACCAATACCTGCTGGCCCGCAATGCGCCGCATTCGATGGCCGTGGAGGGCCTGCGAAGCGTGCGCGCGGCACTGCATTTCCTGCGTCGCGAGGGCAGCAACAAGGTGGTGGCCGTGACCAGCCCCACCGCAGGGGCGGGCAAGACGTTTGTCTCGGTCAACCTGGCTGTGCTGTTCGCCGAAGCGGGCCAGCGCGTGTTGCTCGTCGATGCCGACCTGCGCCGTGGGCGGGTGTCGAGCTGGTTCGGCCAGCCGGTGGGTCCGGGAATGGCCGAAGTGCTGGCCGGCCGCGCCACGCTGGTCGACGCGGCACGGCCAACCGTCGTCAATGGGCTGTCGATCCTGCCTGCCGGCGCGCCGCCTACGAACCCGTCGGAACTGCTCATGCGTCCTGCCTTTGCCGATTGCCTGCGTGCCGGTGCGGAGCGCTTCGACCTCGTCCTGATCGATACCCCGCCCGTTCTGGCGGTGGCGGATGCCATGCTCGTCGCCAATGTCGTGGGCGCGACGTTGCTCGTGCTGCGCGCCGATTCGACGCTGCCGTCGCAGGTCGAGGAAACCATCAAGCGCCTGACCCGCGCCGGGGCCAGTCTCTCGGGCGGCATTCTCAACGGCGTGATGCCGAAGCGCAGCAACCGCGTCGGCTTCGGCACCATGAATCCCTATCTCGGCATGCCTACGGTCATGCCAGCGGTCCGGCAGATTGCCCACGTCCCTGCCGTGGAAGACAAGACAACAACGAGCTGACGGGCCTGGCCCGGCGGGGTGCGTACCCGTTTCTGCGGACGCCGGTCTGGGCGACATCGCGGAGGCGGGCTGGCGTGGGCACCCCGTCCATTGCAACGGGAGGACCCATGAGAAGGGTCGTGTTCGAAGGCTGCGCGGGGTGGTTGCATGAGGCTGGGGGCGACACGGGTGTGGTGATGTGCGCGCCGCAGGGCCACGAGATGCTGTGGTCGCATCGCGCATGGCGGCATCTGGCCGATGCGCTGGCGGCGTCTGGTGTGCCGGTGCTGCGCTTTGACTACCGTGGCACCGGAGATTCCGCCGATCTGGAGTCCGGCGCGGACATGTTCGGCGGCGCGCTGGCGGATATCGCGGCGGCCGTCGCGGCCCTACGCAGTGAGACGCACGTCACCCGGGTGGTGCTATGCGGGCTTCGCCTGGGGGCGTCGCTCGCCGCGCTTGCCGCCGCGCGCGGGCCGGAAGTCAGCGGCGTGGTCATGCTGGCCCCTGTCGTCAACGGCCGCTTGTATCTGCGGGAGCTTCGCGCGTTGCATGCGGGCTGGCGCAACAGCACGATTCCCGAACTCGAGGTACCTCCCACGCCTGCCGGCGAGCAGGACGTGCTCAGCTTCCGCCTGTCCGCCGCGACCATCGCCGCCATCCAGGCGATGCGGCTCGATGACGTCGTGCCCGCCCGTCGCGTGCTGCTGCTCGATGCGTGGCCAGATGCGGCATCGCCAGTCGCGGCAATGGCTCGGCAACTTGGGGAGGCTGGCGTTGACGTCGACGTGGCGCCGTTCGCCGAGTATCCGGAGATGATGCGTTCGACCGAGTTCGCGGATGTGCCCGTGGAGGCCTGGAAGCACGTAGCCGACTGGGTGAAATCAGGCACGGCACGCCAGCCTGAAGTGTCGGCCAGCGCGGAGGCCGCACCCGACAGCGCCAACAGCGCCAACAGTGCCAACAGTGCCAACAGCGCGGGCGACGCGCTGGCGGGCGAGGGCATGGACGGCGTCGTGGAACACCCGGTATGGCTGGACGAAGCACGGATGTTCGGCATCCTCTGCGTGCCTGCCGAGGCCAACGCCAGACAGGCAAACACGGTCGTGATCTTTCCGAACACCGGCGGCAATCATCATATCGGCGACGGCCGCATGTTCGTGGACGTCTCGCGGCAGTTGGCACGCGCAGGCACGGCGGCGCTGCGGCTGGACGTCTCGGCGCTGGGCGACAGCCCTGCCCCGGCGTGCAAGATGAGCGTGTCGGCGATCTATTCGATAAAGCCCCGCGCGGACCTTGCGGCTGCTGTGGATTGGGCACGCGCGCGCGGCTATGGCAACGTCGTGGTTGCAGGCGTCTGCTCCGGCGCGTTCATGGGCCTGTATGCCGCGCTGAGCAACCCGGGCGTCAGCGGGCTGCTGCTGGTGAACCTGGTGAAGTTTCGCTGGGACGAGGTCGATGACGCGGCGGTGGGCGACCACCTGCGCTCGATGCGTGTCTACCTTGCCGCGGCACGCCAGTGGGAAACCTGGCAACGGCTGTTCCGTGGCGAGATCAACGCGCGCCGCCTCTTGTCGGCAACGATGCGCAGGGTACGGCAGCGCGTGCGTGACCATGTTTCCGCTGCCGGCGGGCGGATGCGGCGCGACGACGTGCAGCAGACCATGCCGGAGTTCGCCGCCGCCGCCGTGCGGGAATTGGACCGGCGTGGCGTGCCGACGATGTTCCTGTACGGCGCCACGGACGTGGGTTTGCATGAACTGCGACTGGGCCTGGGCAAGCACCTGGAGGCTATCCAGGGGTTGCGCAATGTCCAGTTCCGCACCTTGCCGCTGCTCGATCATTCACTGTTCCTCGACGCGAGCCGACAGGCCTTCGCCGAGCAACTACTCGAGCATCTCCGGTGGATGTCGATGGACAGCTCCGAAACGTCGGATACGCCTGAGGCAGCCATATCGTTCACGCCAGTGACCCAGCGCGCGGCGTAGACCGCGCGGGGCAGGCACCAACGCTTCCCAAACAGGAACGGGAACTCATCGATGCCCAATCTTCGACGCAGTTTTCTGACCACGCTTGGCGCCCTGACCGGCGCGGGCGTGGCCACCGCCGCCGGTGCGCGCGATCTGGGCGCTCCAGCCAACCCGAGGTCAGACGCTTTGGAGAAGGTGGTGTCCGTTGCCGACTTTCCGGGGCTGGATGGCACCGGGAGATCGCCTTCGGATGAGGCTTTCCGCGCAGCGCTGCAAGCCGTGGCCGGCCAGGTGCATGCGCCGGCGTTCGGCGAGAACCCGAACAATATCGGCGGCGCGCGAATCGTCGTGCCTCGCGGTACCTATCTGCTGACCAGGCCCGGCGTGTTGTTCAATGCCAGGCAGTTTCCCAGCCGCACATGCGGCTTCACGATCGAGGGCGATGGCCCGCCGGGCACCGTTGTCATCCTCTACAAGCCGGGCCGCGACGGCTCGGGCGCGTTGTTCAACAACCAGGACAAGGCGCTGGGCGTGCGGCTGCGCAACCTGCAATTCCACGGCATGGACGCCAGGAGCGACCTGATCACGAGCGTGAGTTCCGGCGGTGCGCAGGACTATGCCTTCGACGATTGCATGTTCACCGGAACGTGGCGCTACGGCGTTGACCTGACCGGCGACAACTGCAATAGCGAGTGGAAATTCTGGCGCTGCACCTGGGCCGGCACGTGGGATTCGTTCCTGCACGTGGGCGAGAAAAACACGTCCGACCAGTTCCTGAACTACTGGTTCGAGCATTGCCGGTACTGGTGCTCCAGCCCATGGATCGACATGCGCCGCGGCGGCCATATCAAGCTGACCGACTGCGATGTGAGCGGCTACGAGCCGTCGGCGCAGACGTACCTGTTCAATCTGCGCGGCAACAACCATGCAATGGGTGTCTGCTCGTTCAAGGCCCACGGTTTGCGGGTGGAACAGAAGTCACGCAACGCCGGCCTGATGCTGTGCGAATGGGAGCAGGGCAATATCGGCTTTCGGGAGTGCGATTTCGGCTCGCAGGGGTTTCGCCCGTTTGCGGCCGATACCGTCTCCGCGGTGTTTTCACCGGGCAATACGGCAGGCGCGCAAGTCGTGTTCGACAACTGCCAGATCATGGGGCGCCACCAGTATGTCTCGGGCAACACGCCGGCCGCGCAGGGGCGGGCGGTCTATCGCAACTGCGACTTCGTGAACTACACCTATCCCGACGAAGCGTTGATGTTCTCGGAGGCCAACAACCTCGCTGCCAATCGTCGCGTGGTGACGCTGGAAGGCTGCCGTGGCAAGGGGGCGGCGAACGTGTACGCCGATGCCGAGATTGGCTGGCACGTGGCCGCATCGGCAGCCGTCAGGACCAAGATCATGGCGCTGAGGGTGGCGCGTGGCCAGCGTGGGTCCATGCCGACGGCGATCCTGCCGCTCAATGCTGTCGTCACGCGGGTTGTCTTCGATACCGCGGGCGACAGGGGGAGCTACGCCATCGTGAGTGGCGATGCCACCAAACTGTCCGTATTCAAGGCAAGCGGGCCGGCCGAGGAACGGCTGCCTTTCCGCTGCAACACGCGGCAGCGCTGCACGCTGACCCTCACGCCCGGGTCGGACCCGGGCGCAGAGGTTGTGGCACTGATCGAGTACATCGGCTAGGCGGCGGTCCGCCGCCGCGTTCAAAGCTTGGCGCGACGGGCGAGCAGGTTCCAGTAGCGTACCGGGAACAGTCTTTCGAGCCACGACATCACGACCGCATCCGAGCCGACCAGCACGCGGGCGCTACGCTTCTCGATACCGCGCACGATGATGTCGGCGGCCTTCGGCGGCGGCATCCGCAGCATCTTCTGCGAGTTCGCGAGCCGCTCCTGCATTTGCGCTTGCGGAATGTCGGCGGACACGCGCGCATTCCGGGCAATGGATGTGGCAATGCCGCCGGGGTGGACGACGGTGACGCCGACGCGGCTGTCGGCCAGTTCATGGCGCAGTGCATTGGAGAACCCGCGCACGGCGAACTTGCTGGCCGAGTAGGCACTCTGCCCCGGCGGCGAGATCAGGCCGAACAGGCTGGAGATGTTGACGATGCGGGCGTCGTCGCTGCGATGCAGCAATGGGAGGAAAGCCCGCGTCATGCGCACCACGCCATGGAAGTTGATCGCCATGACCCAGTCGAAGTCAGTCTCGCTGACCTGTTCAAAGCTGCCGGCCAGCGCCACGCCGGCATTGTTGACGAGGAGGTCGATGCGATCGTGGTGGGCCAGCACGGTTTGCGGAAAGGCCGCCACCGCGTCGCGGTCGGCCACGTCGAGGGTGTGGAGGCTGACTTTCACGCCGTTCAGTTCCGGCAGCGCGGCGGTCTCGGCCAGTCCTTCCTGATTGCGGTCCGCCAGCGCCAGATGACAGCCGCGCTGCGCCAGCGCCTGCGCCACGGCGCGGCCGATCCCGCTGCCGGCGCCGGTGACGACGGCGACCTTGCCCTGGAGTTGCATCTTCGCGCCGCGGTTGTCCTGATTGGATTGCGTCATCGACTTGTCTCCCTTATATGATTTGTGCCCAGATTATGGAGTAGGGCGCGCTGGGTACCGACCCATTTCGACCGACATCAGGGAAAACACGCCCCCGCATCGGGGCCTGCCTGCGCGATATTGGAAGAGGTAGACTCCGCGAAAAGTCATTCAGGAGGGAGCCCATGTCGTCGATGCATGAGAAGCGCCCGGGCGTGCGCCGCCTGACGGTCTATGCCGGGGTGGCACTCGCGATCCAGGTTCTGGTCCTGGGGATATGGATCGTCCGGTTCTACGTTCTTGGGGACCAATCGGCTCCCATGTTCGGCATCGACTTCGCGATCTTCTGGTCCGCAGCAAAGGTCGCCGTGGAACATGGGGCGGCCTCGGTATTCTCGCCGGAGTGGATGCTGCCCATCGAACGCGCCTTGGGGCTCAGCGACTATTCGGCATGGCCGTATCCGCCCACGTTCCTGCTGGCGGTCTTGCCGTTGGGGCAACTGCCCTTTGGCGCGGCACTTATCCTGTATTCAGTGCTCGGCCTGCTGGTCTATGGCGCCGTGCTGATGCGCATCTGTCGCGGTATCGACCGTGGGTATCTGTCGCTGCTGCTGGCGTTCCCGGGTGCTGCCATTGCCATCGGGCTTGGTCAAAACTCCCTGTTCACGATGGCTGCTGCCGGCGCGGCGCTGGCACTGCTCGAAGTCGAGGCGGCGCTTGCGGGGGTATGCATCGCCGTGCTGGCGATCAAGCCGCAATTCGGCATCCTGTTTCCGCTGGCGCTCATCTGCGGCAGGCATTGGAAGGTGTTTGGCGTCTCGGCGCTCTGCACGGTCGCTTTCGTTGGCGTCAGCGTCGTGGTGCTCGGGCAGGACGCATGGCGCGCGTTTGCAGCGTTTCTGCCGCAATTCGGCACGCTGGCGGTGGAGCAAGGCGGCAACATGATGTGGCCGGGGATGCCAACCGCTTTCGCGCTGGGCCGCAGCATCGGCCTCTCTGTCAACGGCGCCTACCTGTTGCACGGCCTCGTCGCCGCACCGGCGATTCTTGCGATGGCGTTCCTCTGGGCGCAGCGCGCCAGATTCGAGCTACGGGCGGCCTCGTTCGTCCTCGCCACGCTGCTGCTGCAACCCTACGTCATGTTCTATGACCTGGCCTGGCTTATCTTGCCGATGGCCTTTCTTCTGCGCGATGGCAACAGGTTGCCGCTGTCGCCCCTGGAATGGATCGTCTTCGCCTTGGCCTGGGTGGCGCCGGCTCAGGCGCTGCTGTCCGCGTACCTGCACCAGTATCTCAACGTGCTTCCCATCGTCATGATCGCCTTGCTCGTCATGCTGGTCCGGCGGCATCTGGCGATGACAGCAGTCGCGCCCGCTTATCAGCCATGACGACCCGCCAGCAGGCGCGTAGCGATGCGCGAAAAGAAAAGGCCGCTTGCGAAGAAGCGGCCTTTTCATTCCTGGCGTGGTTCACGCCTGCTTGGCGTGATCGTGGCCGTAGCGGTTCAGGTAGCGGTACTTGCCGAAGTGGTAATGCGAGCGGTACCAGCGTCCTTCGATCTTGAGCCCATTGAACAGCACGCCCTTGATCTCGCCACCTGTCTGCTCCACCAGGCGGCGTGCGGCGGTAAGTTCGGCGGTCGTGGTCTTGTCAGCGCGAGCCACCATGAACACCGCGCCGGCCTTCGGGGCCAGGATGCCGGCATCGGATGCCGCCAGCACCGGAGGCGTGTCGATCAGCACGAGGTCATAGCGGGAACGCAGCTCCGCGAGCAGCGTGTCCATGCCGGGGCTCTGCAGCAGGTCCGCCGCAAGCGGCGGCTCCGCACCGGTCGCGATGAAGTCCACACCGGGCGCGACGTCGTGCTGGATGACCTTGTCGAGCCGCGTGCCGGTCAGTGCCTCGGTCAGGCCGGGTTTGCGCGACACCTTGAAGCGCTCGTTGAGCAGACCACGGCGCAGATCGCTGTCGACAAGAATCACCTTGCGCCCGGCGGCGGCCGCGACCACGGCGAAGTTGACGCTGACAAACGACTTGCCGGCCTCGGGCGACGGGCCGGTGAATACCACGACGTTGTTGCGCTGCGCGGAGAGCAGTGCGAACTGCAATGCCGTGCGGAACGCGCGCAGGCTTTCGATGGCCGGATCGTCCGGCTGGTCGATTGCCAGCACATCGCCGCCGCTCTCCTTGTTGCGTGCCAGGCGGGCCTGGTTCGGACTCATGGGAATCGTGGCGTAGACGGTCATGCCGCATTGCGTCTCGATCTCTTCGGCGTCGGTGATGCCGCCATCGAAGACGCGGCGTACCCCGACCGCGAGCAGTCCCATGACGACAGCCATCGCCACCGATACGCCCGTGACCAGCATCCGGTTCGGACGCACCGGCTTGATCGGCACGTCGGCGGCGTCGATCAGGCGTGCCGTGCCGACCTTGCTGGCCTTCAGCAGCCGCAGTTGCTGCACGTCATTGAGCAAGGACTGGTAAAGCTCCGTGTTGACCTTCACATCGCGCATCAGGCGCACCACGTCCTGCTCCACGTCCGGCAGCTTCTGGATCTTGCCGGAGACACCGTTGAGCTGCGCGGTCAGGCCTGCGATCTGGCTGTCCAGGATTTCGATCGTGGGGTGATTCGCGGTAAAGCGCACGATCAGTTCCTGGCGCTTCTGACGCAGTTCCTGCAGCTTGCCCTGGATCTGCACCGACTGCGCCAGGATCAGCTTCGACTCCTCGCTGAGGTCGATCGTGCCGCGCTGGTTGCGCATCGCGTTGTAACGCGCCTCGGAGGTTTCCATCTGCTGCTTGAGCTGCGGCAGCTGACTTTCGAGGAAGTTCACCGACTTCTCGGCTTCCGCGGCCTTGCGGCGCAGGTTCTGGTCCACGTACTCGGTGGCGATCTCGTTCAGGATGGCGGCGGCGGTGACGGCCGATGTGTCCTCCAGCGCCACGCCGATCACGCCGCTCTGCTTGCCGCGCTCGCCGATCATCAACTGGTCCTGCAGGTTGGCGATGGCGGTGGCGCGCGGCACGCGGCGCACGCGGAACTGGGTGCCGGCGTGTGCGTCCAGCTGGCTGATGTCGATCGAGACGGTGCCGCTGTCCGTGGCCACCGTCAGCGGCTGGCCGACCGTGCCTTCGGCGGATTTCTCGCTGCTGGCGAACTCGAGCCGGTACTTGCCGTCGCCCAGCGCGGTCACTACCATGCGGCGGTCTTCCATCTGCTCGGGCACGTCGAGCCGGTCGACCACGATCGACTCGCTGCCCCAGGCGAACCCGCCAAAGCCGAACAACCCGGGCTTCGACAGTTCCTTGTTGTAGCTGGCAATCGATGCGCCGATAAGCGGGAAATAGCGTGGCTTGGCGTCGATGTCGAGACGCAGCGTTTCCACTGCCTTGCCCACCACCGCGCGTGAGCGCAGCAGTTCCATCTCAGCCGTGGCTGCCGGTTTCACGTCGAGCCCCGGCGAAATGCTGGCGATCAGCTTGCTCGCGTTATTGGTCGGGTTGGATTCCTCCACCTGGACCATGATGTCGGCGCGGTAGATCGGGCGGGCCATCAGCGCGTACAACAGGCCGACGCCGAGGATCGTCCCCGCGACGACGAGGAAGGTCCAGCGATAGCGAATCAGCACATCGACATAGGACGTCATGTCGACGGCGTTGTCGCTTTCCTCCCATGGCTCTGGCGAGGGCTCTCGAAATTGCCTTACGTTACTCATCATGCCCCTCCGTGGCGGTGTGCCGGTTCTGCCGCATGAATTCTTGCCGACCAGGATTCAACCCCCATCTTGATCAGCCCAAGCGCGATGACGAACATGCTCATCGATCCGCTGAACGGATCTGGCACGTCGGTTTGTTCCTGTTCGCACAGGCGATAGGTCTTGCCGCGCGCCTGGGGGTACATGTCCTCCAGCGCGTCGCGTTGCTCTTCATCCATGACCAGCACGAGGTCCGCGCCGGCGACGAGCGCGGCGCTCACGGCGCGCGCGCGGTGGTCGGTCAGATCGCTGCCTTCCACCGCCAGCAGGCG
>NZ_ANKP01000229.1:0-110301 GCF_000319775.1 Cupriavidus sp. HMR-1 | reverse complement strand
CGCTGGCGCTCGCGCTGCTGGCGATGCGCGGCGCCCTGGCATCAGGCCGGCGACCGCGTGGTGGCCAATGGCTCCGGCTGGTCGTGACCGCACTGGGCGTGGTGGTCGGTTTTCCCGTGTTTTCGTCGCTGGCCATGCGCGAAGTGCCGTCCGCGCATGGCGCGATCGTGATTGGCCTGCTGCCGCTGGCCACCGCGGTGTTCGCCGCATGGTTCGGCAATGAACGGCCGTCGCTGGGTTTCTGGCTGTCCGCCGTGGCCGGCAGCGCGCTCGTGGTGGCCTTCGCCCTGTGGCAAGGCGCGGGCGGGCTGCAACATGCCGACTGGTACCTGTTCCTGGCGGTGGTGCTTGGCGCGCTCGGTTATGCCGAAGGCGGCAAGCTCTCGCGCGAACTGGGCGGGCTGGAGACGATCAGCTGGGCGCTGGTGGTCTCGCTGCCCGTGCTGGCGCCCCTGGTGGCCTGGCTGGGGCTGGAACATGCCGCATCCATCGCCGCCGCGTCGCCCCGCGCGTGGCTGGGCATGACCTATGTGTCGGTGTTCTCGATGTTCATCGGCTTCCTGTTCTGGTACGCCGGACTCGCAAAAGGCGGCGTGGCGCGCGTAGGCCAGATACAATTGCTCCAGCCGTTCCTCACGCTGGCGGGCGGCGCGCTGATCCTGGCCGAGCCCCTCGATGCCGCCACCGTCGCTTTCGCAGTGGCGGTGATCGCCGTGGTGGCCCTTGGCCGACGCGCCGCAGTGCGCAACACCGCACCCGCCATGCCATTGGCATCCGCCGCCGAGGAGGCGCCCCCTATCCTTCCAGGACGACTTCACTGACAGGAGACATGCATGTCCGTCTATGACACCCTTGCCCGTCTGGGCGTGGAACTGCCCTCGGCCGGCGCCCCCGCCGCTGCCTATGTCATGGCAGCGACCACCGGCAACACCGTATTCCTGTCCGGCCATATCGCCAGGAAGGACGGCAAGCCCTGGGCTGGCAAGCTCGGCAAGGATATCGACACCGAATCCGGCAAGCAGGCCGCGCGCGCGATCGCCATCGACCTGCTGGCCACGCTGCACGCACATATCGGCGACCTGAACCGCGTCAAGCGCATCGTCAAGGTGATGAGCCTGGTGAACTCGACGCCCGAGTTCACTGAACAACATCTGGTCACCAACGGCTGCTCGGAGTTTCTGGCCGAGGTATTCGGCGAGAAAGGCAAGCACGCACGCAGCGCGTTCGGCGTGGCGCAGATTCCGCTGGGTGCCTGCGTCGAGATCGAAATGATCGTCGAGATCTGACGTCGTCGAAAACCACGTAAACAGATAATGCCGCGCCGCCTCTTGCGGAGGCCGGCGCATTGAATTCCCCCACCACGAGACCAATCATGAAATGGGCCATCTCCCGCCGGGCGCAGCAACTGACCAGCTCGGCCATCCGTGAAATCCTGAAAGTCACCGAGCGTCCGGAAGTTATTTCGTTCGCCGGCGGCCTGCCCTCGCCGGCTTCGTTCCCGGTAGCGGCCATGGAAGCGGCAGTGGCCCGTGTATTCGCCGACAACCCGCAAGGCGCGCTGCAATACGCGGCCACAGAAGGCTACATGCCGCTGCGCGAGTTCGTGGCCAAGCGCTACAACGTCGACGTGGAACGCGTGATGATCACCACGGGTTCGCAACAGGCGCTGGACCTGATCGCCAAGGTGATGATCGATCCGGGCAGCCCGGTGCTGGTGGAAACGCCGAGCTACCTGGGCGCGCTGCAGGCGTTCTCGCTGTTCGAGCCGGAATTCGTGTCGATCCCGTCCGACGAAAAGGGCCTGATCCCCGAGGCGCTGACGCCCGAACTGACCGCCGGCGCGCGCTTCCTGTACGCCCTGCCGAACTTCCAGAACCCCACCGGCCGCCGCCTGCCGCTGGAGCGCCGCCAGGAACTGGTCAAGCGCGCCAAGGAACTCGGCGTGCTGCTGGTCGAGGACGATCCGTACGGCGAACTGAGCTACTCGGGTAACCAGTTGCCGTCGCTGCTGTCGATGAACCCGGACGGCGTGATTTACATGGGCTCGTTCTCGAAGATCCTGGCGCCCGGTATGCGCCTGGGTTTCGTCATCGCCCCGCCCGACCTGCATTTCAAGCTGTGCCAGGCCAAGCAGGCCTCGGACCTGCACACGCCGACGTTCACGCAGCGCATCGCCTATGAAACGATCAAGGACGGCCTGCTCGAACAGCACATCCCGACCATTCGCGAGCTCTACGGCAAGCAATGCGCGTACATGCTGGACGCGCTGAAGCGCCACATGCCGGCCGGCGTGACCTGGAACGCGCCCGAGGGCGGCATGTTCATCTGGGTGGAGCTGCCTGAGGGTCTGGACAGCATGAAGATCCTGGAAGAAGCCGTGCGCCGCAACGTGGCCTACGTGCCGGGCGCGCCGTTCTACGCGGGCAGCCCGCGCAAGAACACGCTGCGCCTGGCGTTCGTGACCGTTTCGGCCGAGCGCATCGAGCAGGGCGTGTCGATCCTGGGCGAGGTGTTCCGCGAAGCGATCGCGCAAGCCGCGCCGCAGGCACGGGCGGCCTGAGCCGGCACGCTACAACCAACCCGAGGAGCCATCGAACATGCTTCGCATCTGGGGCAGGCTGTCGTCAATCAACGTCCAGAAGGTGGTCTGGTGCGCGCGCGAGCTGCATCTGGACCACGAGCGCATCGACATCGGCAATCAGAAGGGCGAGCTCGATACCGAGGCTTACGTGCGTCTCAACCCGAACCGCATGATTCCGGTGATCGAGGATTTCCGCGACACCGACGTGGCCGGCGAGCCGTTCGTGCTGTGGGAATCGAACGCGATCGTGCGCTACCTGTGCGCGCGCTATGGCGAGGACACGCTGTGGCCCTCGGACGTCAAGGCGCGCGCCTCGGCAGACCGCTGGATGGACTGGCAGACCACGACGTTCAGCCCGGCGATGGTCCAGGCGTTCCTGCAACTGGTTCGCACGCCGGCGGACAAGCGTGACGAGGCCGTCGTCGAGAAATCGTGCGAGCGCGCCGAGCCGCTGGCGAAGATGCTCGACGACGCGCTGGAAGGCCGCGAGTTCATCGGTGGCGATCGGTTCACGATGGCCGACGTCTCGCTGGCCTGCGCGGCGCACCGCTGGATGGGCATGCCAAAGGCCCACACGGCCCGGCCCAACCTGGAGCGCTGGCTCGCGGCCATGCGGGCGCGTCCGGCGGCCACTGGCATCCTCGAGCTGCCGCTGAAGTAAATCGTTGTATCGCGGTCACCGCCGCCCAGCCGGCAGGTGACCGCCTCCTCTCCCTCCCCCCTGCCTGTGCGGAACAAGTCACTACGCAAGCCCGCGTTTTCAGTGACCACGGCGTTGGTTTTACGCCCTTCCCTCCACATCCCCTATTTCGAACACTCGTATTAAGGAGTAGTCTCGCGCGAGAGCGTGAGGTGCTTCAGCCTGCCCCCGAGCAAACCCTGATCCCTGAATCCGGCTCATCATTCCGATGATCCGATTTAAGGCAGGCGGCCCGGGACCCATCCTTACAATCCCCCTTCTGTCCACTTTGGGGCGCTATCAAAATGAAGCGGAGCGGTTCCGGCCAAGGGTACGGCCGCAGACTGTAGAAGTCGTACGGCAAGGCCGTGCAACGACGCATGACTCATTTTGATAGCGCCCCCCAGGGGCGCTATCGTCGCTAGAACGGGCATTTGCATTCCGGCAGCCCAGGCCCGTCAGAGGCAAGCTGTCGTTTCAATCCAGAGGAGGATTCAATCGTGTGGAGTCAAGTGTATGACCCGCTCGGCAGTATGGCGTTGTCCACTATTGCCGCCGCGGTTCCGGTTGTCGTGCTGCTCGCAGCGCTGGCGTTCTTTCACATGCAGGCGCACCTGGCGGCCGGGCTGGCGCTGGTCGTCGGCGTCGTTGTGGCGTCATTCGTGTTCGGAATGCCTGCGGAAATGGCTGGCAAAGCCGCCGGGCTCGGCATCATCTCCGGCTTGTTCCCGATTGGCTGGATCGTCCTCAATATCATCTTCCTGCACCGGCTGACCACGATAAACGGGTCATTCAAGGTGTTGCAGAACTCGATCTCGGGCGTCACCGAAGATCGCCGCCTGCAGCTCCTGCTGGTGGCATTCAGCTTTGGCGCGTTCTTCGAAGGCGCGGCCGGCTTCGGCACGCCCGTGGCCGTGACCGGCGCCATCCTGATCGGCCTGGGCTTCTCGCCGCTGGCTGCATCGGGCCTGGCGCTGATCGCCAACACCGCGCCGGTGGCATTCGGCGCGCTCGGCGCGCCGATCATCGGCCTGTCCTCGGTGACCGGCATTGATCAGGTGCAACTCTCCGCGATGATTGGCCGCCAGTTGCCGTTCTTCTCGGTGCTGGTGCCGTTCTGGCTGATCTGGGCGTTCGCGGGCTTCCGCGGCATGCTGGCGATCTGGCCGGCGATCCTGGTGGCCGGCGTCAGCTTCGCGGTGCCGCAGTTCCTGGTGTCGAACTTCCACGGCCCGTGGCTGGTGGACGTGATTTCGGCGCTGGTCTCAATGGGCTGCCTGACCGCCTTCCTGAAGATCTGGCATCCGAAGGAAATCTGGACCTCGACGCGCATCCTGGGCCGTCACGACGATTCCAAGGTCGACAATGCCGAAGCCCTCGAAGCCGACGCCAAGGCCAACGCCGCATCGGCCAACATCTCGGTGATCAAGGCGTGGATGCCTTGGGTGATCCTGACCGTCTTCGTGTTCGTCTGGGGCATCCCCGAGTTCAAGAAGCTGATGGACGGCGTATGGCAATGGAAGTACGCGATCCCGGGTCTGGACAAGGCCGTGCTCAAGGGCCCGCCCGTGGTGGCAAAGCAAATCGCCGAACCAGCCGTGTTCGCATTCAACGTGCTGTCGATGGCGGGTACCGGCATTCTGGTGTCGGCCCTGGTCGGCGGCCTGCTGATGGGTTATTCGATCCCGCGCCTGATCAAGGAGTACTTCGAGACGATCAAGCTCGTGCGCTACTCGCTGTTGACGATCTGCGCGATGTTCGGCATCGGCTACCTGACCCGCTACTCGGGTCTGGACGCCACGCTGGGCCTGGCTTTCGCGCAGACCGGCGTGCTTTACCCGCTGTTCGGCACGATGCTGGGCTGGCTGGGCGTGGCGCTGACGGGCTCGGACACCGCATCGAACGTGCTGTTCGGCGGCCTGCAGAAGACCACGGCGGAACAGCTTGGCCTGTCTCCGACCCTGATGGCCGCGGCCAACAGCTCGGGCGGCGTGATGGGCAAGATGATCGATGCACAGTCGATCGTGGTGGCTTCCACCGCCACCAAGTGGTATGGCCACGAAGGCGAGATTCTGCGCTACGTGTTCTTCCACTCGATCGCGCTGGCGCTGATGGTCGGTATCTTCGTGACGCTGCAGGCGTATGTGCATCCGTTCACGCTGATGGTGATCCACTGATCCACCAGCCATCATCCGCTTCAGTCTTCAAGCCCCGCCCTCGAGCGGGGCTTTTTCATGGGCGTATCATGATCGGCTCACCCAGCAGACCTGACGAGGATCGCCCCCCATGCTGATGCGCCGTCTGGAAAGACTGATCGACCCGTTCCGCGGCCTGCCCGACAGCCAGCCGCCGGAAAGCGTGTGGCGCTTCTATGCCCATTTCCTGCGCGAAGTCCGCGGCGTCTTCGCGGCGTTGCTGATCGTCGGCCTGATCGGAGCGCTGGTCGAAGTGGCACTCTTCAGCTTTCTCGGCCGGCTGGTCGATCTGGCGCGCGAGACGCCCGACGGGTCGTTCTTCGCACGCCACCAGAACGAATTGTTGTGGATGGCGTTCGTCGCGCTGATCCTTCGCCCGCTGATGATCGGGGCCCACGACGTGCTGGTCCACCAGGTGATCAACCCGAGCCTGGCCAACATGATCCGTTGGCAGAACCACCGCTACGTGCTCAAGCAGAGCCTGTCGTTCTTCCAGAACGACTTCGCCGGCCGCATCGCGCAGCGGATCATGCAGACCGGCTACTCGCTGCGCGACTCGGCCGTGCAGGCCGTGGATGCGCTCTGGCACGTGATCGTCTACGCGGTCAGTTCGCTGGCGCTGTTCGCCGAGGCCGACTGGCGGCTGACAATTCCGTTGCTCATCTGGATCGTCGGGTATGTCGCCGCGCTGGCGTGGTTCACGCCCCGGGTCAAGCAACGCTCCGTGGTGGCCACCGACGCGCGCTCGCGTCTGATGGGCCGCATCGTCGACGGCTATACCAACATCACCACGCTCAAGCTGTTTGCCCACTCGCAGCATGAGGAGACCTACGCGCGCGATGCGATGGCCGACCAGACCGACAAGGTCCGGCAGGCCGGCCGGATGGTCAGCGCGATGGACGTCACGGTGACCACGCTGAACGGCCTGCTGATCGCTGGCACCACGGGCATCGCGCTGTGGCTGTGGAACCAGGGGCTGGTCACCACGGGCGCCATTGCGTTGTCCACGGGGCTGGTCATCCGGATCAACAACATGTCCGGCTGGATCATGTGGGTGGTCAACGGCATCTTCGAGAACGTGGGCCAGGTGCAGGACGGCATGAAAACCATCGCCGTGCCGCGTCGCGTGCTCGACCGTCCCGATGCGCAGCCGCTCGACATCCGTCAGGGCGAGGTCAGGTTCGACCATGTCGGCTTCCACTACGGCAAGGGCAGCGGCGTCATCGACAACGTGAACCTCGTGGTGCGGCCTGGCGAGAAGATCGGACTGGTCGGGCCGTCTGGCGCGGGCAAGTCGACGCTCGTCAACCTGCTGCTACGGCTCTACGACGTGGAGACCGGCCACATCCTGATCGACGGCCAGGACATTGCTGGCGTGACGCAGGAAAGCCTGCGTGCGCAGATCGGCATGGTCACGCAGGACACATCACTGCTGCACCGCTCGATTCGCGACAACCTGCGCTACGGCAAGCCCGACAGCACAGAGGCCGAGTTGCACGAGGCTTTGCGTCAGGCCCGCGCCGACGACTTCATGGACCTGCTGGTCGACTCGCACGGCAATCACGGGCTGGATGCGCTGGTCGGGGAGCGCGGCGTGAAGCTCTCGGGCGGGCAGCGGCAGCGCATCGCCATCGCGCGGGTGTTGCTGAAGAACTCACCGATCCTGATCCTCGATGAAGCCACGTCCGCGCTGGACTCGGAAGTGGAATCCGCGATTCAGGAAAGCCTGGAGGCGCTGATGCACGGCAAGACCGTGATCGCCATCGCGCACCGGCTATCGACGATTGCCCGCATGGATCGTCTGGTAGTCCTCGACGGCGGCCGCATCGTCGAAAGCGGCACGCACGCCGAATTGCTGGCGGATGGTGGCCTGTATGCGCGGCTTTGGACGCACCAGACCGGGGGCTTCGTCGGCGTCGATTGATCCGCCGTCAGACCAGCCCCAGCAGCCCTGCCCCGGCGCCAAGCGCCACCAGGGCCAGCGGGTGCACCTTCGTCTTCAGCATCAGCCCCACCGTCACCAGCGTCACGAGCGCGGCCGTCCAGCTATGGTCCACGCTGCCGGCCAGCACCCAACCCGTGGACATAAGCAGGCCGATGGTCAATGCAGACAGGCCGCGTCGGATCAGGCCGGGCCATACTGCGTGCGGCGAACGGCCCGCGAAGTATTCGAAACCGAGCGCGATGACGCTCGACGGCCCGCAGATGCCGGCCATCGACGCGAACGCACCGGCCGGCCCGGCCACCTGCCAGCCGAACAGCGCGACAAACAGAATGTTGGGCCCGGGAGACGCCTGCGAGATGGCATAGAGCGCGGCAAATTGCTCGTCGCTCATCCAGCCATTCGCTTCGACCAGGAAGCGATGCATGTCGGGAATCACGGAACCGCCGCCACCGACGGCCAGCAACGAGAGCATGCCGAAGTGGCCAAGCAGGCTGCGCAGGATCTCGGGCGAAGTCATGCGCCCCCCTTGCGCATCGCGCGGTATTCGAGCACCAGCGCAACGGGCACCAGCACGGCCATCACCGGCAACAGCGGCCAGCGCAGCAGGCCAATCGCAACGAACGCGGCAACCCCAACGGCAATCGCGCGCACGGTGCGCGGCTGACTTTGCGCCAGCTTCACGCCCGTCGACAGCACCAGCCCCGCCGCCACCGCAGTCATGCCCGCCAGCATCTGCCGTACGGCGGTCACATCCTGGAAGCGCAGGTACAGGCCCATCGCGCAGAGCACCACGACCAGCGGCATCAGCACCAGTCCGGCGAATGCGGCCAACGCGCCGCGCAGTCCGGCGAAGCGCAGGCCGAGCATCAACGCCAGGTTGATCACGTTCGGCCCCGGCAGCACCTGCCCGAGGCTCAGTATCTCGACGAAATCGCGGTCATTGAGCCAGCGGTTGCGTTCGACGACGGACCGTCGCACGAATGGCAGCACGCCGCCAAACCCTGACAGCCCCATGCGAGCAAATTCGATGAACAACGTACGGGGCGTGGGAGCCGGCGCAAGCTCGGACTCAACGGGAATCGGCGTGGAGGACATGGTCTTGATGATCTTCTTATGCCCGCGCACTGGAGGAATTGGGGGCAACCGACATGGTACGGCAATCCCGCACGGCGGCACGCGCCCGGGGTCATCACGGATTGGAAAGAGGGGGTCTCGATTGGCGATGCCGGAGGATAGGAGTGATGCGGGCAGTATCGCGGATCATGCGACTTGTCCTGTCGCGCGGGGCCGGAGAGGTGAGAGCCCCGACAGCAACTCACATGCCGAGAGTTCGCTCCCCTCTCCCGCCCAGCAGGAGAGGGACCGGATCAGAGGATCAGCGCCAGAATCACCGACGCCGCTCCCCTTTACTCCCCAACCTTTACCGGCTCGATCTTCACTTCCTTGAGGCGCGGCTCGATCGCCTTGCCCTTGCGGGCGCGCTTGCCAACGTAAGGGATCAGCGTCTTGCCGGCCAGCTTCTGCGGCGGCACCTTGCCGCCACGAACGCCGATGCCCGAGATCATCAGGCCCGGCGCGCCCACGGCCACCGCCTGCATCAGCGTTTCCTTCGGTTCCAGCTCCATCAGGATCACACCGCGGCCACCGGCCGACAGCACCTTGACCTCGTCCAGCGCCGCCAGCAGCAGTCGGCCATTGGCCGAGAAGCAGGCCACATGCGTGCACTCGTCGCCAATCGGCGTCGGGGCCAGCAGCGTGTCACCCTCGTCCAGCGTGACAAAGGCCTTGCCCGCCTTCTGGCGGCCGATCATGTCGCCAACCTTGGTAACGAAGCCATTGCCACCCGCCGTGGCGATCAGCATCCGTTGCTCGGCGGCACCGGCGAACGTGTGCGCGATCTGCGTGCCGGCGGCCAGGTCGATCAGCGTCGTCACAGGCACGCCATCGCCCCGCCCGCCCGGCAGGCCCGATACGGCCACCGAGTACACGCGGCCGTTGCTGCCGAACGCCAGCAACGTGTCAACGGTGCGGCATTCGAAGGTGCCGTAGAGGTTGTCGCCCGCCTTGAATGTGAACTGCGACGCATCGTGGCCGTGGCCCTGGCGCGTGCGCACCCAGCCCTTGCCCGACACGATGACCGTCACCGGCTCGTCGATCACCTTTACCTCGGCGGCGGCACGGCTGGCCTCCTGGATCAGCGTGCGACGCGGATCCTTGTCTTCCGGGCTGTACTGCTTCGCGTCCTGCTCGATTTCCTTGATGATGCGACGGCGCATCATCGTCTCGGACTTCAGCAGCACGTCCAGTTCGGCCTGCTCGTCGCGCAGCTTCGCCAGTTCCTGTTCGATCTTGATCGCTTCCAGGCGCGCCAGCTGGCGCAGGCGGATTTCCAGGATGTCCTCAGCCTGGCGGTCGCTCAGGCGGAACGCCTCGATCAGCGCGGGCTTCGGCTCATCGCTTTCGCGGATGATGCGGATCACCTCGTCGATGTTCAGCAGCACCAGCATCCGGCCTTCCAGGATGTGGATGCGATCCTCCACCTTGGTCAGCTGGAAGCGCGTGCGGCGCGTCACCGTGGCAAAGCGGAACTCGATCCACTCGCGCAGGATTTCCTGCAGCCCCTTCTGGCGCGGACGGCCATCGGTGCCGATCATCACCAGGTTGATCGGCGCGCCCGATTCCAGGCTCGTATGCGCGAGCAGCGTCTGGATGAAGTCCTGCTGCTCGGTGTTCTTGCTCTTGGGCTCGAACACCAGGCGTACCGGCGCATCCTTGCCCGACTCGTCGCGCACCGCGTCGAGCACGGACAGCATCGTCGTCTTGAGCTGGGTCTGCTCGGGCGTCAGCGCCTTCTTGCCGGTGCGGATCTTCGGGTTGGTGATTTCCTCGATTTCCTCGAGCACCTTCTGCGCCGACGTGCCCGGCGGCAGTTCGGTCACCACCATCTGCCACTGACCCCGCGCCATTTCCTCGATGGTCCAGCGCGCACGCACCTTCAGGCTGCCACGGCCGCTTTCGTAGATCTGGGCGATCTCGGACGCCGGCGAAATGATCTGGCCGCCGCCCGGGTAGTCCGGCCCCGGCATCAGCGCCAGCAGGTCCGCCAGCGAGATATTCGGGTTGCGGATCATCGCCACCGTGGCACCTGCCACTTCGCGCAGATTGTGCGGCGGAATTTCGGTGGCCATACCCACCGCGATGCCCGATGCGCCGTTCAGCAGCACGAACGGCAGTCGCGCGGGCAACAGCTTCGGCTCTTCTTCCGAACCGTCGTAGTTCGGCAGGAAGTCCACCGTGCCCATGTCGATTTCATCGAGCAGCAGGCGCGAGATCGGCGTCAGGCGGGCTTCCGTGTAGCGCATGGCCGCGGCGCCATCGCCATCGCGCGAGCCGAAGTTGCCCTGGCCGTCGATCAGCGGATAGCGCAGCGAGAAGTCCTGCGCCAGGCGTACCAGGGCGTCATAGGCGGACTGGTCGCCATGCGGGTGGAATTTGCCGAGCACCTCGCCGACCACACGGGCGGACTTCACGGGCTTGGCATCGGCACGCAGCCCCATCGCCTGCATGGCGAAGAGAATGCGGCGCTGCACGGGCTTCTGGCCGTCGGCCACTTCGGGCAGCGCGCGGCCCTTGACCACGCTCACGGCGTAGTCGAGATAGGCGCGCTCGGCGTAGCGAGCAAGCGTCAGCGAATCGGCAGGCTCGTCGGCCTGAAACGTAATGTCTGGTTGATCCATGTTTGGCAAGATTTCGGCCCGGCAGGCACCTGCGCGCCCGGCAGCCGGCTGTTGCAGTCAGCGTGGGATTCTAAAGGAAGTGGATGGCGATACCGCCGCAAACTCTGGCCGCGTGGCAAATCCATCTCAGGAAGCGGCATCAGGCGTCCGCATGTCAGGGCATGGGCCGGCGACCGCCGATCACCATCCTGACCCGCTCGGCCGCCATGCCGGTCCGCACCACGCGCGCACCGGACGCCTCGCCCGGCTGGTACAGGCGATAGAACTCCAGCACCGTGGCGACATACTGCTGTGTCTCGGGAAATGGCGGGATCTGGTTGTTGTAGCGTTGCACGGCGCCCTCACCGGCGTTGTACGCGGCCAGCACCAGCTCCAGGTTATTCGGGAACAGCTCCATCAGCCAGCGCAGGTACCGCACACCGGTGGTGATGTTCAGACGCGGATCGGCCAGTTTCTGCTCCACGGTCCCGCGCTTGTCTGCGGCGATGCCAAAGCGCGCGCCCGTGTCCGGAATCACCTGCATCAGTCCGATCGCGCCCTTCGGCGACACCGCCGTCGGATTGAAGCCGCTCTCCACGGCCATCACGGCCTTGACCAGTGCCGGGTCCACGTTCTGCGCCGCAGCCGCCTTCTGGATGATCGGATCGACCATCGCCAGGTTCGGATGGTTGAGCACGTAGCGGTACAGCTTCTCGCGTTCGGGGTCCAGCTTGCCGCCGGGCAGGCCGCCTTGATGCAGATTGGGCAGATTGCGCATGTTGCCCGAATCGAAGCTGCCGCCATCCTTCATGAACAGCTTGTAGCGCGCATCGAGCCTCGCATCGGCAAAGTGCGCCACGCCATCGGCGTCGATAAAGCCCCAGAGTTCCGCATGGGCAGGCGCAGCAAGGCAGAGCGACGCCAGCGCGGCGAGCGTTCCTGCCACCCGCGCTGCCACCCGCGCCACCATCCGCCCAGATTGGCGGAATCGACCGAATCGTCCGATGTTGTTGCTACCCTGCCTCATATGCGCGCTGCCGTCAGATGTCGGCCTCCACTTCGTTGCCCTTCTCTTCCAGCCAGCTTCGTCGTTGCGAGGCTTCGCCCTTGCCCATCAACATGTTCATCATGGTGACGGTCTGCGGCATGTCGAACTCGCCCAGCGACACCGGCAGCAGCCGGCGCGTATCGGGATTCATCGTCGTCTCCCAGAGCTGCCCGGCGCTCATCTCGCCAAGGCCCTTGAAGCGCGAAATCTGCCACGCGCCTTCCTTGACGCCATCCTTGAGCAACTTGTCCTGGATGGCTTCGAGCTCGCCTTCGTCGAGCGCATAGAGCTTCTGCGCCGGCTTCTTGCCACGCGCCGGCGCATCCACGCGGAACAGTGGCGGGCGTGCCACGCAGACGTTGCCGTTGGCCATCAGCTTCGGGAAGTGGCGGAAGAACAGCGTCAGCAGCAACACCTGGATGTGCGCCCCGTCAACGTCCGCATCGGACAGGATGCAGATCTTGCCGTACCGCAGGTTCGACAGGTCGGGCTCGTCGTCCGGGCCATGCGGGTCAACGCCGATCGCCACCGCAATGTCATGCACTTCGTTATTGGCGAACAGGCGGTCGCGCTCGGTCTCCCAGGTATTGAGCACCTTGCCGCGCAGCGGCAGGATGGCCTGGAATTCCTTGTCGCGGCCCATTTTGGCCGAACCACCGGCGGAGTCGCCCTCCACCAGGAAAATCTCGTTGCGCTCGACATCGGTCGATTCGCAATCGGTCAACTTGCCGGGCAGCACGGCCACGCCGGAGCCCTTCTTCTTCTCGACCTTCTGCGCGGCACGCGTGCGGGCCTGAGCCTGGCGAATCACCAGTTCCGCCAGCTTCTTGCCGAAATCGACGTGATGGTTCAGCCAGAGTTCGAGCGCCGGGCGGCTGAACGTGGAAACCAGACGCACGGCGTCACGGCTGTTCAGGCGCTCCTTGATCTGGCCCTGGAACTGTGGATCGAGCACCTTGGCCGACAGCACGAACGATGCACGCGCGAACACGTCTTCGCTCATCAGCTTCACGCCTTTCGGCTGCAGCGAGTGCATTTCGATAAAGCTCTTCACCGCCAGGAACAGGCCTTCGCGCAGGCCAGATTCGTGCGTACCGCCGGCTGGCGTGGGAATCAGGTTGACGTAGGATTCGCGCACCGGCGCGCCTTCCTCGGTCCACGCCACCACCCACGACGCGCCTTCGCCTTCGGCAAAGCCTTCCTCGCCGGCATTCTTGTCCGGGTCGGCAAAGTGCTCGCCCTCGAACATCGGGATCACGAGTTCGGCGCCGCTGCCCTGGGCCAGGGCCTCGACCAGATAGCCCTTCAGGCCCTGCTCGTACTGCCACACCGTCTGCTCGCCAGTCTTCTCGAGCACCAGCGTGACCTTCACGCCCGGCAGCAGCACGGCCTTGCTGCGCAGCAGGCGCTGCAGTTCGGCCATCGGGATTGCGGCCGAATCGAAGTACTTCGCATCCGGCCACACCTGCACGCGCGTGCCGCTCTTCTTCTCGCCGCGCTCGATCTTGCGCGTCGCCAGCGGGCGGGTCACTTCGCCACCGTGCTCGAACGTCAGCGTGGACACCGCCCCGTCGCGCCAGACCGTGACGTCCAGGCGCGTGGCCAGCGCGTTGGTAACGGACACGCCCACGCCATGCAGGCCGCCCGAGAATGCGTAGGCGCCGCCCTTGCCCTTGTCGAACTTGCCGCCCGCGTGCAGACGGGTGAAGACGATTTCCACCACCGGCACCTGTTCTTCCGGGTGGATGCCCACCGGGATGCCACGGCCATCGTCTTCCACGCTGATGCTGCCGTCGCGATGCAGCGTGACCAGGATTTCGGTGCCGTAGCCGCCGAGCGCTTCGTCGGACGCGTTGTCGATCACCTCCTGCACGACATGCAGGGGGTTATCGGTACGGGTGTACATGCCGGGCCGTTGCTTGACCGGCTCCAGACCCTTCAGGACCCGGATGGAAGATTCGCTGTACTGACTGGTTTTGCTCGCCATGGAGTCGTTTTGCGGAAAGTGGGACGCCCGGCCGTCGGCGGCCGGAATGCGCTGCATTGTAATGGATGGGCGCGGCACGAATCCCGCGCCGGCAAGATTGGATAGCGCGGAGTAAACTCGCCGGACCGCGCATACGGCACCTCCGCAGTCGCTACAGCAGCCGTCGACATAACAATAGAAACAATACCTACCGAGCCCGACATGACTGACCGCAAACTCTCCCTGACCACCGTCCTAGTGTGCGGTGGGCTGCTCGTGACGCTCTCGATGGGCATCCGGCATGGCTTTGGCCTGTTCAACCTGCCGATCACACAAACCCATGGCTGGAGCCGGGAGACCTTCGCCTTTGCCCTGGCGCTGCAGAACCTGATGTGGGGCGCCAGCCAGCCGATCACCGGCGCGCTGGCCGACAAGTTCGGCGCCCTGCGCATCATGATCATCGGCGTGGCGCTCTATGTGGCCGGTCTGGTCGTCATGGGACTGGCCACCAGCGGCACCGCCTTTGCCACGGGCGCCGGGGTGCTGATCGGTATCGCACAGTCCGGCACCACGTACAGCGTGGTCTATGGCGTGATCGGCCGCGTGGCCAGCGCGGAGAAGCGCGTCTGGGCCATGGGCATCGCGGCAGCGGCCGGGTCTTTCGGCCAGTTCCTGATGATTCCGGTGGAACAGACGCTGATTTCCACCATGGGCTGGCAAAACGCGCTGTTCATCCTGGCATTCCTCGCGTGCTTCATGCTGCCTCTGGCACTGACACTGCGGGAACCGAAGATGGCCGCGACGACCACCGGCCATCACCAGACCATCGGCGAAGCGACGCGCGAGGCATTCGGCAACCGCAATTTCCAGTTGCTGACGCTCGGCTACTTCGTCTGCGGCTTCCAGGTGGTGTTCATCGGCGTGCATCTGGCCCCTTACCTCAAGGACCGGGGCTTCACCGATCCCAAGGTCGCCACAGTGGCGCTGGCGCTGATCGGTCTGTTCAATGTGTTCGGCACCTATACGGCCGGGTCGATGGGCCAGCGGATGCCCAAGCGCTACCTGCTGTCGTTCATCTATATCGCGCGCTCGGTGGTGATCGCCGGCTACCTGCTGATGCCGCTGACGGCGGCCAGCACCTGGGTGTTCGCGGCGCTGATGGGCTTCTTGTGGCTGTCGACGGTACCGCTGACCAACGGGATCATCGCCCAGGTATTCGGCGTGAAGTACCTGTCAATGCTGTCGGGCGTGGTGTTCTTCTCGCACCAGATCGGCAGCTTCCTGGGCGCATGGCTGGGTGGCTACCTATTCGACAAGACCGGCAGTTACAGCACCGTATGGATGATCGCGATCGCGCTGGGCTTGATGGCCGCGGTAGTCAACCTGCCGATCCGCGAGCAGGCGCTGGTCCGTCCACAACCCGTGGGGGCCTGAGATGAGACTGGCCAAGGGCCTTGGATTCCTTGCCCTGGCGGCGCTGCTGACGCTGGGGTTTCTGGCTTACCTGCGCCCAGCGTTCATGGTCGACCTGACCAATATGGTGCTGGCGTGGTGCGGATGAGTGGATTGACTACCGACCAGCCCCTCTCTCCCACGCCGTGGGAGAGAGGGAGAAAACCAAGAGCAACGCTTAGGCGCCCTCGCCCTTCGTCTTCTTCTCCAGCACTTCCCAGCGTTCGAGCGCCTCGAGCAGCTCCATCTCGATCTCGTCGTGACGCGTGGCCAGATCGGCCGCCCGCTTCGGATCGGTGGCGTACATCGAGCCGTCCTCGAGTTGCGCGCCGATGGTCTTCTGCTCGGTCTCCAGCGACTGGATACGTTCCGGCAGACTGTCGAGTTCGCGCTGCTCCTTGTACGACAGCTTGACTGTGCGATTCGCGCCCCGCGCCTCGCGCGCGGCCGACTTTGGCGCCTCCGTGGCCTGCCTGGATTCAGCGCGGGCAGCCTGCAACGCCTGCGCACGGGCCGACTGTTCCAGCCAGTCCGAGTAACCGCCTACCGATTCGCGCCACATGCCATCGCCTTCGGCAGCGATCGTGGAGGTCACCACGTTGTCCAGGAACGCACGATCGTGCGAAACCAGGAACACCGTGCCGCTGTAGTCCTGTAGCAGTTCTTCCAGCAGTTCGAGCGTGTCGATGTCCAGGTCGTTGGTCGGTTCGTCCAGCACCAGCACATTCGCGGGCCGTGCGAACAGCCGTGCCAGCAGCAGCCGGTTGCGCTCGCCGCCCGACAGCGACTTGACCGGCGACCGCGCGCGTTCGGGCGCGAACAGAAAATCGCCCAGGTAGCTCATCACGTGCTTGCGCTGGCCGTTGACCTCGACCCAGTCGCTGCCCGGGCTGATGGTGTCCGCGAGCGACTTCTCCAGATCCAGCGAGGTACGCATCTGGTCGAAGTACGCCACCTGCAGATTGCTGCCATTGCGCACCGTGCCGCTGTCGGGCGGCAGTTCACCCAGAATCAGCCGCAGCAGCGTGGTCTTGCCGACACCGTTCGGCCCGATCAGGCCGACCTTGTCGCCGCGCATGATCGTCGCGGTGAAGTCGCGCACGACCGCCTTGTCGCCATAAGCCTTCGACACGTTGGTCAACTCGGCCACGATCTTGCCCGAACGCTCGCCCTGCGAGACTTCGAGCTTGACGTTGCCCTGCACCTCGCGACGCGAGGCGCGCTCCGCCCGCATCGTCACCAGCCGCTGCACGCGCGCCACGCTGCGGGTACGGCGTGCTTCCACGCCCTTGCGGATCCACACTTCTTCCTGCGCCAGCAGCTTGTCGAACTTGGCTTGCTCCACGGCCTCGTTGGCCAGCAGTTCAGCCTTGCGCGCCTGGTAGGCGGCAAAGTTGCCGGGGAACGAAACCAGCCGGCCCCGATCGAGTTCGACGATGCGGGTCGCCACGCGATCCAGGAACGCGCGGTCGTGGGTAATCAGCAGCACGCTGCCGCGGAACCCGAGCAGCAGGTCTTCGAGCCAGCGGATGGCCTCCACGTCGAGGTGGTTGGTCGGCTCGTCGAGCAGCAGGATGTCCGGCTCGGCCACCAGACCCTGAGCCAGCGCCACGCGCTTCTGCAGACCGCCAGAAAGCGCGTCCACGCGCACGTGAGGGTCGAGCGCGAGCTTTGCCAGCGTGGTTTCCACGCGGGTACGCAACTGCCAGGCGTCGGCGGCATCGAGTTCGGCCTGCACACGATGCAGTTCGGCCAGGGTGGCCTCGTCGTTGTGGGTTTCCAGCTTGGTGAGCGCGGCGTCATAGCGCAGCAGCAGATCGTGCGCCGCGCCCATGCCCTGGCTCACCGCATCGAATACGGTCAAGCCCGGCGCGAACTGCGGCTCTTGCGCCACATAGGCGCACGTCACGCCGCTCTGGCGGGAGATCAGGCCATCGTCGGGCGCTGACATGCCGGCCACGATCCGCAGCAGGGACGACTTGCCCGTGCCGTTGCGGCCGATCAGGCCAACACGTTCGCCGGCTTCAAGGGAAAAATCGGTGTGGTCGAGCAACGCCACGTGGCCGAAAGCCAGCTGGGCATCGGTAATGGAGAACAGGGCCATGGTGGGTCCGACTGAGTAGGCCCAAGATTGTAGACGAGTCGCAGGCGTCGGCACCCCAAATGGCACCCCCGAAAAAAAGAAGGGCCCGTTCCTTCACGGGCCCAAGAGTCTCTCCTCGGTGCCCTGCTCGCAAGGCACGGCTGAAGAATAGCCATTCGCCTGAGTCACAAGAAGTCGGATAACTCCGTAAGGGAAAGCCCCCGTCAACGCGGGTTGGGTCGAAGCGTTGCGTTACGGGGACGCCGCCATTACGTAGCGCACGTCTGCCAGCGTTTGCAGTTGTGTCGCCGCCGCCCCCCGTGGAACAATCAGCGCCATCGGAAACATCCGATCGCACAACAAGAAGCAGCACCACGAAGCACAACAGAGCCGGACCGATCCGGCCAATTGGTGATCGGCGGATGGCCAGGGCGGCCTAGCGCCGCCACGGTTATTTCTGACTATTTTTCGACGGGTATCATCATGACCAATTCGGGCCTGCCACGCCGCGCCTCGTTCGGGGGCGTCGCGTCTGTCTTCCTTTCCCTTGCCGCATTGCTGACGCCGGCCGCCATCCCGGCCGCGCAGGCGGCATCCAGTCCGGTTATCCAGCGCATCCAGCAGACCGGCACGATCCGCATCGCGCACCGCGAAAGCTCCGTGCCGTTCTCGTTCATGGCCGACGGCAAGCCAGTCGGGTACGCCGTCGATCTGTGCCTGAAAGCGGCTGACGCCGTGCGCGCCCAACTGAAAATGCCGCAGTTGCGCGTGGAGTGGGTGCCCGTGACGCCGGCCACGCGCATCCCGGCCATCGTCGATGGCAAGGCCGATCTGGAATGCGGGTCGACCACCAACAATCGCGAGCGTCGCGAACAGGTCGCCTTCACGATCCCGCACTACATCGCCGGCAGCCGCATGCTCGTCAAGTCGGATTCCGGCATCCGCCGCTGGAGCGACCTGCGCGGCAAGACCGTCGTCTCCACCACCGGCACCACGCCGCTGGCCATGATCCGCAAGATGGACGAGTCCGGCGCGATGGGCTGGAAGGTCCTGGAGGCCAAGGACCATGCCGAGGCGTTCGCGATGGTGGAATCGGGCCGCGCCGATGCGTTCGTGATGGACGACGTGCTGCTGTTCGGCCTGCGCGCAAACGCGAAGAACCCGGCTTCGCTGGCGGTGACCGGCGACCTGCTGACGATCGAACCCTACGCGATCATGCTGTCGAAGCAGGACGTCGAGTTCAAGAAGATCGTCGACAAGGCCCTGGTCAACGCGATCTATGACCAGGAAACCCAGAAGCTCTACCGCAAGTGGTTCCAGCAGCCGATCCCGCCCCATGGGATCACGCTGGATATTCCGATGAGCTACCTGCTGCGGGACTCGTTCAAGTTCCCGAGCGACAAGGTGGCGGATTGAGGCGCTGACGCCGACCGCCGGTCTTTCTCCCCTTTCACCCCTTTCTCCCCCGCTCCCCACTTGCGGGAGAGGGGGAGAAAACAGAACACCACTCCGGTCATCCCGTGCGAAGATACCGCCCGTTGCCCTCGGGCCCGCACCGCACGATCCACCATGACCGCCGTCCCCCTCAAGCTGTCCGACCTGTCCGTTTCCACCACGGTGGCCGGGCTGATCGCCATGCTGACCGGCTACACCAGTTCGCTGGTCCTGATGATTCAGGCCGGGCAAGCCGCGCACCTGACCGATGCCCAGATATCGTCCTGGATCTGGGCGCTATCGGTCGGCATGGGTGTCACTACGCTCGGACTATCGCTGCTGATGCGGGTGCCGATCGTGATCGCATGGTCCACGCCCGGGGCGGCGCTGCTGATCGCATCTCTGCCCGGGGTGCCCTACCCGGAAGCGATTGGCGCGTTCCTGATGGCGGCCCTGCTGATGACGGCGGCCGGCCTGACCGGCTGGTTCGACAAGCTCATGAAGGCACTACCGGCCAGCATCGCTTCGGCCTTGTTGGCCGGCATCCTGTTCCGCATCAGCGTCGACGTATTCGTCCAGGCCCAGCACCAGACGCTGCTATTGCTGGTGATGTTCGCCGTCTACCTGCTCGGGCGGCGCTGGTGGCCGCGGTATGCGGTGCCCGGTGTGCTGGTGATCGGCGTGGCGCTGGCCGGCGTACTCGGCCAGCTGCACTTCGAGCAGTTTCACTTCGCCGTGACCATGCCGGTCTGGACCACGCCGGCGTTCTCGGTATCTGCGTTCGTCAGCATTGCCGTGCCGCTGTTCATCGTGGCGCTGGCGTCCCAGAACATCCCGGGGCTGGCCGTGCTGCGTGCCGATGGCTACCACGTGCCGGCCAGTCCGCTGATTGCGGTCACCGGCCTGGCATCGGCCATCCTGGCGCCGTTCGGATCGCACGGCATCAACCTGGCGGCCATCACGGCCGCGATCTGCACCGGCCCGCAGGCTGACGCCGATCCGCGCCGCCGCTACATGGCCGCCGTGGTCTGCGGTATCGGCTACCTGGTCATGGGCATCATGGCGGCCAGCATCGCCGCATTGTTCGCGGCCTTCCCGAAGGCGCTGGTGGTGGCAGTCGCCGCCTTTGCGCTGCTTGGCTCGATCGCCAACGGCCTGACGGTGGCCATGCAGACGCCGGCCGAACGGGAATCGGCCCTGCTGACGTTCATGATCACGGCGTCAGGCATGACGCTGGCAGGCGTCGGCTCCGCGTTCTGGGGCGTGGTGGGCGGCATGCTCGCGCTGCTGGTGCTCAAGCCGCGCGAGCCAAAGTCCGCTTGATGGTCGCCTGAAGGTCGCCTGATCGTCGCCGGGCAACACCCGGGCTCAACGACCCGATCTGCTACAGCAGCAGGAAGGCGATGTCCGCCACGCCGATCTGCGTGAGCAACATGCCCTTGCGGCGCTGGAACAGCACGTGCTCGAGCACCCGGTCACGGTGCTCGGCGAACACAGCGGGATCGAACCGTAACGCGGCGGTGGCGTAGTGCTCCGCCAGCAGCTTGTAGACGCGATGGCGCACCAGCAGCAGTTCGTTGTCGGTTTGCAGGCGCGACATCTCGACGCTGTGCTCATCCTCGAGCTGCCGCATGCTGACCACCACGCGCGCGTGCATCCCTCGATAGCGATCGATCTCGGCATGGGCACGGCGCAATTCGTCGCGCAGCGTCCGCACCTCCTGCATCAGTTTCAGATTTTGCTGCACGCCTCGCTGAATGCGGGACGCTTCTTCCAGCGCGTGATCGGCGGCGGCAATTGTGTTCTGCCAGACGCCCTCTCCCGGATCGCGCCCGGGATCGGACTCCCCCTGCAAATGGCCGAGTCGCGTGGTCGGCCAGGCCGTTACCCCGTCAAGCTCGTTGTTCATGATGCTCCCCTTGATCCCAACTACAACCTCGCCAGCCGCCGGCGTATGTTTTGGTGCCGGCATGGTCAGGCCAGATTGGATACCGCCGCGACATTCTGGAGGCGCCTCTTGTGTATTCCCGGGCGCCCCGTGCGTTTTCAGCGCATACCATCATTCAATTCCCCTATCCCTTGCAGGGCAACCACCGTGTGGGAGGGTAATCGATCACCTGAAAGCACTATGACGCCAGGATTCTCGGCAATTCGTCCCATGGTTTGCAGCCCCGTTTGGGGGTGATCGGGGGCGCGGATTGCATAATATCGAATCCGCGTGCCGCAACAGTCTCTTTTGATCAATTCATGAACGGATATCTGCTCCTAGCCCTGGCCATCATTGCCGAAGTCATCGCCACCAGCAGCCTCAAGGCCGCCGAGAACTTCACGCGCCTGGTCCCCAGCGTCCTGGTGGTGACCGGATACGTGGCGGCGTTCTGGTTGCTGATGCAGGTGATGAAAACAGTGCCAGTCGGTGTGGCCTACGCGATCTGGTGCGGCGCCGGCATCGTGCTCGTGACGCTCATTGCATCCGTGCTCTACCGGCAGGTCCCCGACCTGGCGGCCTGGCTAGGCATCGGGCTGATCATCGCCGGCGTGGCGGTAATCCAGCTTTTCTCGAAGATGTCGCACTGATTCCGACAGCACCCTGCCCGGCTGCGCTCACCCCTTTGGTGGCAGCGTGCGCAGCAGCCGATTGACCTGGGCCAGTGTCTCGCATTCGTCAGCCTTGCGCTGCCGGCGCTGCTCGACGATTTCCAGCATGGCGCGGATCTGCCCATTCTTGGCCTCGCATGCCTCGCGATTCGGCTCCGCGCACGGGACCTCCAGCTCACCCCGCAAGCTCTCCTGCACGATATTGATCAGCGCCGTGCAGCCCGATGTATCGGCCAGCGCCGGATCGGACGCCGGTGGCACCGCCAGAGCCGGCATCGCACCAATCAGGACAAGCAGCGGCAACCGGCAGAGGTTCGCGCGGACGGATGGCATGGTTGGGCGGAAGCTGGCCAAATGGGTCCTCGTTTGCGGCGTGAAGCCGACATCATATCCGTTCGCTGAATCATCCAATCGGAAATGTCCACAAGGTAAGCGGGTCGCGTCAAGAGACGCCGCGTTTCGCCTGAACAGAGACATTCAATTTATTACGATTCACACACCAACAGCCCCCCCTTAGAGTCGACACTCGACGAAACTGGCTTTGGAGCATGGCATCGAATGCACCACGATGGCGGTCACCGTTCCCTTCAATAGATGATGGACTGCCGCACGAAATCTCAATCCCGGTGCGCTTCCATCGACGACAAACGATTGCCCATGCTTGAACCGCTCATCAGACCTTTCCAATCAACCGGATGGAAGCCGGCCACGCGCGGACTTATCCGGATCACCCTCCTCGTTGGCTGCATCGTCTTGAGCCAAGTCCAGCCGGCGTCAGCGGGTGAGGTCATCTATCCATCTATCGAATCGACCTCGTTCAATCTGTCATTTGGGACGTCGTTAATGACTTCTTCGCGAGTCGAAAGGATCGGGAAGCAACTGGCACGCGAGTGGCGGAATCCCGGCGTTAGACTTTCTGATGTTCGCTGCTCAATAACGAAAACAGCAAGTGTCAGTGGGGTTCCAGTGCCAGGAATGCCCAATGTGTACCAGACCAATCTGACCGGCTTCGGTATACGCTTCGCACTCACCGACGGCTGGGCGGGGCTTTTCACGCCAGCACCACAGACGGCAACGTTTTCTGCGGCGAGTCCAAGCATCTCCGCCGCGGAGTACTTCTCTGCCGAAATCATCGTGACTGGTCCCATGGAGTCCGGTACCCTGACCGGCCTGCCTTCCATGACCGTTCAGTTCTCAGGCAGTTGCTTCAATACGGTCACCCGTACCGTGACGATCACGCCCGGCACACGGATCGTCGCCAACAGTTGCACCGTCACGACGCCGCACGTCGAGGCGGCGTTACCCCCGGTCAGGCTTGCGAGCCTGCTACCAGTCGGCAACGTTAGCGCCGAGCGCGCCGACTTCAACATCAGTTTGTCGTGTCCAACCGGTATCGGCGTCTATATCACGTTGACGGACGCAACCCGGCCCGGCAACAGGACGAACAATCTCTCGCTGACGCCTGATTCCGCGGCGCAGGGCATCGCGCTTCGACTGTCGAGTGGCGGCACGCCAATCACCTTTGGCGCCGATTCCGCAGTACGAGGAAACCCCGGGCAATGGTACGTGGGGCCGTCTGCCGCCACCACCCTTGTGCCCTTGACCGCGCGCTATGTTTCAACGGGAACCGTCATTCCCGGCGCTGTCAGAGCGCTGGCAACGTTCACGCTCAGTTATCAATAACTGGCGGGCGCGGACACCGGCCAAGATGAAAACAGACCATCGTGAAATGGTCTGCCAAAAGGGGTAGCTCGGTGGATAGGTAGATCAGCGACGGGCCGATCAGTCGTCTCCCCAACGCCAGCGTGGCGGCTCCCCCTTGATCCAGCAAACGACAAACAGCGCCAGGCTCAGGATCACCACGAGGAAGACGAAGACAACGGGACGGTGGTCAACACGGAAGAAGAAGACAGCCAGCGCTAGCATCGCGAAATACGCGCCATAGGCTACCCAGCCTTGCCAGCAAGTCGGGAGCCCCCATCCCCAGCCATAGCGCTTGGCGTGAAACCAGTATTCAGGGTCGGTCTGCATGGTCAGGCTCCGTATGCCGCATGGACGTCAGCGCAATGTACCCGCGCGTGACTGGATCCTCAACGATACGCCTGCCCCGTGGACCTAACGGGGTGCCGTCGCAGGAACGACTGTGGTCCCCGGAGGCGCGATGAACGGAATGAACTTGCAGGGCTCACGCTGTCCCAACGAGCAGTTGGATCCGATCGCGCAGCCGGTAAGTAACAAGGCAAAACACATACTGGCCAATGCTTTCATCAGAATACTTCCAGAGTATTCCTACAGCGTAGCACTGCATCCAACCAGCTCTTCGCCGCAACTGAAACACATATGACCTGCCACAACTTTTCATGTTCGGATCGTTCCCGATGCTAGCGCAGACAATCAATGTGCCAAGGTCAAGTGGTCATGGTTGGAAGGCTGACACGTAGTGAACTGCTGCGGCAATTTCTAAGGCAAGTCAATTCGCCTTGATTTCCAGCTACCAGTCTCAGCGTCAGCAAGACCACGGGCGAGGATGGCCTTGTCCGTCTCGCCCTACCTGATTGTCGGCCTTGTCCACACAGACGGGGCGCGTCCAGCCGCCCCATCTACCGTTGGCCACCTCGCGTGGCAGCAACTACGGATAGTTCATGTACAGCGTCACAATGGCGCTGACGCTTCCGCCGGTGATGACCTGCTCCGTCTGGAAATACGTAGGGAGTCCCCATCCCATCCGTGGCCGCCTGGCACGAGATCAGGACACACACTAATAATGCGGGCCGCCCTGCCAGCGATCCCGGTCATTATCGTTGTCCCGGTGATCGTTCCGGTCACGATCGCCATGATCGTAATCAGATCGACCATCTCCGCCGTAGTACCCACCGCCTCTGTGGTCACCATGGTCGGGTGTAATGACGCACCCGCCAAGCAGCGCCACGGAGGTGATGAGAATCACAAGAATGGGCTTCATATGGCACTCCTGTTCAGCCTTTTCCCTTCTCGAGCATACGCATTGGATTACCGCCACGATGTAGGAACGAGGACATTCCGCAGCAAGACGTTCTCCTACAGCGAGAGACGGCACGGCGCGAAACAATCGGAGGCAACGATGAAGGGAGGGAGAAGCCAGTGCAGACTGATGATGGTCCCGCCGACAGGAATCGAACCTGTATCTAGCGCTTAGGAGGCGCTCGTTCTATCCATTGAACTACGGCGAGCGGACCGTCTGCCTGGGGCTCGCGCCGCATCGGGGCAGGCGAGCCAAAAGACGGGGCGCAGTATAGCAAACTCGGACGCAGGATCGGCGACAGCCGCTATGCTGGACATATGGAGAACACAGCAGAGTTCCAGTGGGAATCCGCCGCCCACACGGATGTTGGACTCGCGCGGGCACGCAATGAGGATGCGTGGCTCGCCACGCCCGGCCTCTGGGTCGTGGCCGATGGTATGGGCGGCCACGCGCTTGGCGATTTCGCCAGCCACTCGATCGTGGAGGCGCTGTCGACGCTATCGCTGCCCGGCGATCTCGATCAGGCCATCGACGATACACGCGCTGCCATCCTCGGCGTCAATCAGTTGCTAATGGATGAAGCGCGGCAGGCGCGGGTACGCGTGATCGGCAGCACGGTGGTAGCGCTGCTCGCGCGCGGGCATCAATGCGCCTGTCTCTGGGCGGGCGACAGCCGGCTCTACCTGCTCCGCGCCAACCATCTGCAACAGCTCACGCGCGACCACAGTCACGTGGAGCAATTGCGCGCGCGTGGCCTTATTACCGCCGAGGAAGCGAAACACCATCCCGCGCACAACGCGATCACACGCGCCGTGGGGGCTGCCGCCACGCTTGACCTTGAAACGCTCACGCTGGACGTCCGGGACGGCGACATGTTCCTGCTCTGCAGCGATGGCCTCTACAACGACGTCGACGATACGGACATCGCCTCGGTACTGGCCTCCGGGGATTGCCGGCACGCGGCAGATGAACTGGTGAGACTGGCGCTGGCGCACGGTGGTCAGGACAACGTCACGGTGGTGGTGGTCCGCGCCAGCGAGGCTGACGGCGGCTCGGAATCGCCCTCCTCGTCGGACACCACGGGCTGACCCGCCAAACGTGGCTCAGCGCAAGCAGCGCGCCACACACAGCACAAATAGAAAGCCCGCCAACTGAGTGGCGGGCTTGGGCTGCGGACGGGCCCGGACCTCCTGGGTCTGCGTCGCCGGCAATTCCGGTCATTCCTGTGCCAAGCATGTTTCCCGTGATTCCGCCCATGACCCGGACGTCCATCCGGACCACCCGGACAGTCGAAGAAAACCTGGCAATGGCAACAATGACCGCAATGCCGGGGGCGAGTGGCAAGCCAACCTTGCCAAAGGCAGGATCAGCGGGACATGTCGTCGTCCGCCCCGTACGAGCATCGAAGCTCGCGCTCTCGAGTATAGGCAGCAAGGCCGGACATTCAAGCCATGTGCGCGATACATCCCGTTACCTTTTCGGACTTTTCGCACCGCAACAAAATATTCGGTGTTCTGCTATACTTCGCGCCGTGAGTTTCGCACTGTGAGTTCCGCAACTCGCCCGGCTTTCAACGCTGTGGCGTATCCGCTACCTCCCAAGCTCTGCTCCCTGCCTCTGTCATTTTCTCGGAAGTATCGCTGACAGGTGCCTGGCCAGAACGCACCACTCACCTGACGCTGCCTCGTCTCCGATCCTGAAGAACAGCCCGATTGTTAGCTGTTTGCCTGCCAGGGTTCCGGTTGGTTTTTCGATAACCAGTCGCCCCTGCCTGCCGCCGTTTTGCCAGCTGAGTCTGTCGAACGGCCTACCGATTGGCGCCGAAGCCTTTTTAAGACTTTGCACTGCGCCCACCCCTTCGCGCACATCTGCCAGGGGTGCCATGCATTTTTAAGACGTACGACATGACCCAGCACGATTTCCGTGCGGAGCAGCCTATTGCCTCCGCCACCGACGCATTCGCCACGCCCGCCGATACCGCCAGCCCGCTCGACAAGCTCGACGCCATGCTGAACGCTGACGCCGCACCGGCCGTGGAAGCCTCGGAAAACGGCTTCGCAAAACTCGGCCTCGACCCCGCCATCCTGCGCGCACTGGCCGAAGCCAACTACAACACACCTACACCGGTGCAGGCGCAGGCCATCCCCGCCTTCCTGGCCGGCCGCGACCTGCTGGTTTCCAGCCAGACCGGCTCGGGCAAGACCGCCGCGTTCATGCTGCCCGCAATCCAGCGCATCAGCGAAAAGCCTGCCACGACGCATCGCCCGACCGAACCGGCCAAGCGCATGAAGGGCAAGCGCCCCCGTCCGTCTCCGGCCCAGCCGTCGCTGCTGGTGCTGACGCCGACGCGTGAACTGGCCCTGCAGGTAACCGAAGCTGCCGCCAAGTATGGCCGCCATCTGCGCCGTATCGTCTGCGCCAGCATCCTGGGCGGCATGCCCTACCCGAAGCAGCTGGCCATGCTGGCCCGTATGCCGGACATCCTCGTGGCCACGCCGGGCCGCCTGCTCGACCATATCGAAGCCGGCCGCATTGACCTGTCCGCGCTGGAAATGCTGGTGTTCGACGAAGCCGACCGTATGCTCGACATGGGCTTCGCCGACGACATCGACGCCATCGTCGCCGCCACGCCGGCATCGCGCCAGACGCTGATGTTCTCGGCCACGCTTGACGCCCGCATCGCCCAACTGGCCTCGCGCCAGCTCCGCGACCCGCAGCGTATCGAGATCGCCGCCGCGCGCGCCGACCACAGCAACATCGAACAGCGCCTGCACTTCACCGACGACATGTCGCACAAGGAGCGCCTGCTCGACCACCTGCTGCGCGATGCATCGCTCAAGCAAGCCATCGTCTTCACCGCTACCAAGCGCGATGCCGATTCGCTGGCCGAGCGCCTGTCGGACACCGGCTTCTCCGCCGGCGCGCTGCATGGCGACATGACCCAGGGCGCGCGTAACCGCACGCTGACGGCCCTGCGCCGTGGCAACCTGCGCGTGCTGGTGGCCACCGACGTGGCCGCGCGCGGCATCGACGTGCCCGACATTACCCACGTGGTGAACTTCGACCTGCCCAAGCAGGCGGAAGACTACGTGCACCGCATTGGCCGCACCGGCCGTGCCGGTCGCTCGGGTGTGGCGATCAACCTCGTGAACCACGGTGACATGTTCCAGTGGCGCCGTATCGAGCGCTTCACGAACAACCGCATCGACGCCTCGGTGATCGAAGGCTTCGAACCGCGTCGCTCGCCGAAGCCGCGTTCGAACTTCGGCGGCAAGCCGGGCGGCCGCGACGGCTTCCGCGGCAACGGTGGCACCGGTGGCGGCTATCGCGGCAACAACGGCGGTGGCTATCGCGGCAACCGCGAAGGTAACGGCGACCGCAACTTCGGCGAGCGCCGATTCAGCAGCGACAACCGTGGCTTCGGCGATCGCGCCCCGCGTCCGTTCGGCGACGACAACCGTGGTGGTTTCGGCGATCGTGGCGAGCGTGGTTTCGGCGACCGCAGCAATGGCAATAGCAATGGCGGCTACCGTGGCCAGGGTCAAGGCCAAGGCCAGGGCCAGGGCCAAGGTCAGCAGCGCAGCTTCGGCGGCGAACGCAGCTTCGGCAACCGCGACTTCGCGCAGCGCGATGGCAACCGTGACGCCGCACAACGTGACGGTAACCGCAGCTTTGGCGGCAACCGTGACGGCCAGCGCGACGGCAACCGCAGCTTCGGTGACCGTAGCTTTGGCGATCGCAGCTTCGGCGACCGCAAGTTCGGTGATCGCGGTGGCGACCGCGCCGGCTTCGGCGGCCAGCGCAACAGCCGCTCGCGTTACGAGCGATAAATAAAAAAGGCACCTTCGGGTGCCTTTTTTTATGCTGTCGGCTTGCCTGCGACGAGCGCGAGCCGCTGATGCCCCCTCACACCGCGCAAGTCCTGAACCCGACGAACGACACATCGTCCTCGGGCAGCAGCGCGGTTCGCGCGCGCGTATGGCGCAGTCGCGCAGGGCTCGCAAACGACACACCCCGCACCACCTGATGGGTACCGAAGCGGCCGACGATCTCGCCGTCCGTCGGCTCTGCGATGAAGCCCAGGTAGGGCTCGTATGGCGTGGCGGTCCACTCGCGCAGCGCGCCCCACTGGAGTCCGCGATTCTGCGTGGCCGCCAGTTCCCATTCGACTTCCTGCGGCAGGCGGCGGCCCGCCCACACGCACCATGCCTGCGCCTCGAACAGGGTCACGTGCCGCACCGGTTCATCGGGGTTAAGCGTGCGCTCGGCACCGAAGCGCGATACCACCCAGCTTCGCGTCACCGCATGGCGAGACCAGTAGCGCGGCGCGGACCGCTCCTGCATCATCAGCCACTGGCGGCCCGCCGCGGACCAGTACGCAGGATGCTCATAGCCACCGTCCTCGACGAACTCGAGGTATTGCGCGTTGGAGACCAGTGCCGCATCCATCTCGAACGCCGGCACATAGACCTTCTGGGGCGGCAGTTCATCGGGCCATGCGAAACCATCGGCATCGCTCCAGCCCTGCGTGAAGTTTCCACCCGGAAAATGCAGCGCGTCGTTGTGAGAGACCGATGCCGCCGGGCCCACGGACGCCGGCTCGGCCGGCGCTACGCCCAATGATTGCAACAACGCCGCGATGGTCTCCCCCTGGACGTCCTCGTGGTACAGCGCGCGGCGGAACGGGTACAGCGTTGCGTCATCATCGTCGGCCAGCAGCGCGATGCGGCGCAGCAATCCATCCAGCACCTGGGCCGCGTACTGCTTGACGCGCGATACATCGGGCAGCGCGATTTCCCAGCGCTCGTCCGGACCGATGCGCTCGGGATCGAACCACTCGTCGGCGCCATCGAGCAACGATGGCTCGCTGGCCACCGGCAGGCGGATACCGCCCTGCTCCAGATGACGTACACCGCGCAGACACCACCATTCGGCGTGCCAGGCGACGTGACCCAGCGTCCACAGCGGCGGGTTGCAATCGTACTGACGCGGGACGGTCCAGCCTCGGCGTGTCTGACCGAACGCACCCAGCCACGCCAGCGTGCGGTTGCGCGATTCCACGAGCGCCTGCGCCAGCCCCTCGCGCGGCAGGCGCCGCGCATCGGGCCACGCCGCCTTGCCGCCGGTAAAGTGAAGATCGGGAAGCATGGAGAAGCCGCTCATCGCAAGGTCCGTGACTGAGGGTGAAAGAAAAGCCGGACACGCCGGCTGCGCGCATTATGACACCGGCGAGCCGGTGCCATTTTCCGCGCGCCCTATCCCCCTGCCGGCGCCGCGGCTTCTCCACTGGCGTTCAGCCGCGAGCGTGGAAAACGGCGAACCAGCCACGCGGGTCGGTCCAGCTTACGGGGTCGGTGAAACCAGCCGATTCCAGCAGGATCGCAAAATCCTCGGGCCGATACTTGTGCGAGTCCTCGGTATGGATCCGCTCCCCTTTGGCAAAGTTGCGTTCACCATCGGGCCAGCGAACCGTCACCGCGCGCTCGGCCTCGAGGTGCATCTGGATGCGGGATGCCTGCTGATCGAACGATGCCACGTGGCGCCAGTCCTCGAGCGCGAAGTCGCTGCCCAGGATCCGGTTCACATTGCGCAGCACATTGCGATTGAACGCGGCCGTGACACCAAGGGCATCGTCATAAGCCGCGACCAGCGTATCAGCGTCCTTGTAGAGGTCGACGCCGATCAGGACACCATCGCCATGACCCGTCACCGCGCGTAGCCGCTGCAGTAGCGCCAGCGCATCGATCGGTGTGAAATTGCCGATGCTGGAACCCGGGTAGAAGAGCAACCGGCGGCCACGCCTGACGCTGGATGGCAGGTCGAGTGGCCCGCACAGGTCCGTGCCCAGGCCGAGCATAGGGATATGCGGATGCTGTTGCTGCAACCCGGACAGGGTGCCGCGCAGGAAATCCACCGAGATATCGAGCGCGACGTACTGGGCCGGCTGCAGGCTCGGGAAAAGCCGGGCGGCCTTCTCGCAGTTGCCGGCGCCGAGGTCGATCAGCACGCAACCGCTACCGGCACGCGCCGCGATCGCCGGGGCGACGCTGGCGAAGATCGACGCCTCGGTGCGCGTCGGGTAGTACTCGGGCAGGTCGGTGATGGCCTCGAACAGGCGCGAGCCGAGCACATCGTAGAAGAACTTCGGGCTGATGCCCGCCTGCGACCGGAGCAATCCGGAGACGATCTCCGCGCGCAGCGCATCACTGTTCTCGTGATATTGCTGAATGAATTCCGGCCGGAGCGCGGCATGGGCGCCGTTCGCCACGACCAGGCGTGGCGTCGGGTCCTGCGCGTGTTCGGGAGCGGAATGGTGGTTGGCGTGGTGGAGAGGCTGAGGCTGGGGGCGAGACGGGTTCAGTGGTGTCGTAACAGCCGGCATGACGTTTCCTTATTGTCGATGGGCACTACGTGAATCCCTCAAAGACCGCATGGCACGACGGGCACACGGTTGGCGTGGGGTGCGCTCCTGTCGTGTCTGACGCACACCGACCGACCGCCAATCCAACAAGCATAGGCGCATATGCATATGCGTGCGTCATGCATTGCATGACCCGGCAGCCCCGCATTTGCCTACACACTTTGTCCATACATTCAGACACATTGTCGGTGATGCAACATTTTTCCCGCAGCTTCGGTATAATCGCGCCCAACGCAAAACGCCGGAGCATCCGGTGTCAGCGTCCCTTCCAAAGGGAAGTTAAAGGGGAGTAGCTTGGGGGCCCATGCCCTTAGCACAATCGTCATTCCGAGGCGCTGACCCGTCTCCGGTTGTGCTGACCCTGGTACGCATACCGTGCCAGCGTGTCGAGCAAGACCTTTGCAACCTGGTGTTACGGTTTGCAAAGGCAGTCCCGCCCTTGTCGGCAACTTCCGTCGCTCCGTAATCCCAGGTGTCAAAAAACTTGCTGGCCCGATCGGCCCGCAGCAATTTGCACTTGAGGAGCCTACATGGAGTGGTTTACCGATCTGTTCACGATGCAGTTCCTGACAGCACTGCTGTCGATCGTCGTCATCGACCTGGTACTCGCCGGCGACAACGCCATCGTGATCGCCCTGGCGGCGCGTAACCTGCCGCCGCACCTGCAAAAGAAAGCCATTGTCTGGGGCACCATCGGCGCCGTGGTCGTGCGCTCGGCAATGACCATCGGCGTGGTCTGGCTGCTGAAGATCCCCGGCCTGCTGCTGGTGGGTGGCCTGGCGCTGGTCTGGATTGCCTACAAGCTCCTGGCCGCCGAGGAAGACGGTGACGAGCACGGCAGCGGCGCCAGCACGCTGGTGGGCGCGATGAAGACGATCATCATCGCCGACGCAGTCATGGGCGTGGACAACGTGCTGGCCGTGGCCGGCGCCGCCCACGGCAGCTTCCTGCTGGTGGTGCTGGGTCTGCTGATCAGTATTCCGATCGTGGTCTGGGGCTCGAGCCTGGTGCTCAAGCTGATGGCACGCTTCCCGTCCATCATCTACGTGGGTGCCGGCGTGCTGGCCTTCACGGCTGTGAAGATGATCCTGGGCGAGCCGATCACCAAGCCGTTCTTCGAGGCGCAACCCATCGTCAAGTGGGCGCTGTACCTGGTGATCGTCGGCGGTGTGCTGGGCGCCGGCTACCTGACGCAGAAGCGCCGGGAGCCGTCCACCCAAGCCAACTGACACCCCGCATCTGACGCAGAAAGCCGCCTTCGGGCGGCTTTCTGCTTTCAGGCTAAAATCCCCGCTTGCGGCCCGCGCGCCGACGTCACTTCCCACTTCCTGTTCCGATGAAACAGTACCTCGACTTCATGCGCCATGTGTACGAGCATGGCACCGAAAAGTCCGACCGCACCGGCACCGGTACGCGCTCGGTCTTCGGCTACCAGATGCGCTTCGACCTGAACGAGGGCTTTCCCGTCGTCACCACGAAAAAGCTGCACCTGAAGTCGATCATCCATGAACTGCTGTGGTTCCTGCAGGGCTCGACCAACATCCGGTACCTGAAGGAAAACGGCGTCACCATCTGGGACGAATGGGCCGATGCCAATGGCGAACTGGGTCCGATCTACGGCTACCAGTGGCGCGCATGGCCGACGCCGGACGGTCGCCATATCGACCAGATCACCGAGGTCGTGCGCCAGATCCGCGACAACCCCGATTCGCGCCGGCTGATCGTGTCGGCCTGGAACGTGGGCGAGATCCCGCAGATGAAACTGCCGCCCTGCCACGCGTTCTTCCAGTTCTACGTGGCCGACGGCAAGCTGTCCTGCCAGCTCTACCAGCGCAGCGCCGACATCTTCCTCGGCGTGCCGTTCAACATCGCCAGCTACGCGCTGCTGACGCACATGATCGCGCAGCAATGCGACCTGGGCGTGGGCGATTTCGTGTGGACCGGTGGCGACTGCCACATCTACAGCAACCACTTCGAGCAGGTGGCAACGCAGCTTTCGCGCGAGCCGATGAAGCTGCCAACGCTGCGAATCAAGCATCGTCCCGACAGCATCTTCGACTACAAGTACGACGATTTCGAGCTGGTCGGCTATGAGTCGCACCCCGCGATCAAGGCGCCGGTGGCCGTATGACGCTGCTGACACTGATCGTCGCGCGCGCGCGCAACGGCGTGATCGGCCGCGACAACACCTTGCCGTGGCGCCTGCCGGAAGACTTGCAGCATTTCAAGCGCACGACCATGGGCGCGCCGATCATCATGGGTCGCAAGACCTGGGATTCGATCGGGCGCCCGCTGCCGGGGCGCCGCAATATCGTGGTGAGCCGCAACCGCGACCTGCATATCGAGGGCGCTGATGTGGTGGGATCGATCGAGGATGCGCAACGGCTGTGCATAGGTGCGGAACAGGTATTCCTGATCGGCGGCGCGCAGCTCTATGCGGAGGCACTGCCGAGCGCCGATCGCCTGATCGTCACGGAAATCGACGCGGATGTGGAAGGCGATGCGTTCTTCCCGGCCGTGGACCGCACGACATGGGTCGAGACCGCGCGTGAGGTACACCATTCGGAAACGAATGGCTTCGACTATGCGTTCGTGACGTACGAACGGCCGGCGTCCGGGGAAGAATAAAAAAGGGCGGCGCAAACGGGTTCACCCGCTTGCGCCGCCCTTCGTCGTCCCTGATCGGCCCTTGTCGTCTCTCCCGTTCGGAAGAGACGCACAAACCATCAGTTCCCGGCGATCGTCATCTGCTCGATCAGGATCGAGCCAGTCTCCTTGGTGCCACGCACCAGCGCATCGGCACCAACAGCAACGATCTGGCGCAGCATCTCGACCATGTTGCCGGCAATCGTGATTTCCTCCACCGGATACTGGATCACGCCGTTTTCGACCCAGTAGCCCGAGGCGCCGCGCGAATAGTCGCCGGTCACGTAGTTCACGCCCTGCCCCATCAGCTCGGTCACCAGCAGACCGGTGCCCATCTTCTTCAGCATCCCGACGAAATCATCGCCCGCTTGCGTCTGCGAGCTGGTCAGCGTGAGGTTATGTGAGCCGCCCGCGTTGCCGGTAGTCTTCATGCCGAGTTTGCGTGCCGAGTACGTCGACAGGAAGTAGCCCTGCACCACGCCGTCGCGCACCACGTCGCGTTCGTGCGTGCGCACGCCCTCTTCGTCGAACGGCGCGCTGCCCATCGCGCCCGGCACGTGCGGCCGTTCGTAAACCTGGATATGCGGCGCGAAAACCTCCTTGCCCAGCGTGTCATACAGGAACGTCGACTTGCGATACAACGCGCCCCCCGACACCGCCTGCACGAACGCGCCCAGCAGGCCAGCAGCCAGTGGCGCCTCGAACAGCACCGGGCACTTGCGCGTGGACAGCTTGCGGGCGTTCAGGCGGGCCAGCGCGCGCTCCGCCGCATAGCGGCCAATCGCTTCCGGCTCAGCCAGCGCTCCAGGGGCGCGCTTCGACGAATACCAGTCATCCCGCTGCATGCCACCGCCCGAACCGGCGATTGGCGCACACGAGATGAAGTGGCGCGAGTAGGGATAGCCGCCCGAGAAGCCGCGCGACGTGGCCAGCACAAACTGCGAGTGCTGGGCCGACACGCTCGCGCCGTCGCTGTTGCGAATCTTCGGCGAGACGGCGAAAGCCGCCGCTTCGGCGCGGCGGGCAATGTCGATCGCGCCTTCGGCATCGATGGTCCACGGGTGGAACAGGTCCAGATCCTGGGGGTCGCGCTCCAGCAACTCTTCCTCGGCCAGGCCAGCGCAGTCATCCTCGGCCGTGAAACGGGCGATGTTGTACGCGGCTTCGGCCGTGGCGCGCAGCGCGGCGGCCGAAAAATCCGACGTGCTGGCATTGCCGCGACGCTTGCCGATCATCACCGTCACACCCACCACCTTGTCGCGGTTCTGCTCGATGGTTTCCACCTCGCCCTTGCGCACCGACACCGACAGGCCACTGCCCTCGGAAATCTCGGTGGCGGCATCCGTCGCGCCTAGCTCGCGTGCCACACGCAGCACATCGGCCGCCATGGTCTTGAGCTGGTCCTGGGTGTAGGTGAAATGCGCGGTCTGTTCGGCGGTCTGGCTCATATGGGCGGGCGTGATCAAAAGTCCAAACGGGAATCATAGCAAGATAAAATGCCGCCCATGACGCGAAATACCCGTAACAATCCCAATGGCCGATTCCCGGGCGCCTTTGCCCCGGAGGACGAGGACGACCTGCCCAAGAGCAAGTCCCAGCGCAAGCGCGATATGACGGCGCTGCAGGACATCGGCGCCGAGCTGGAGTCCCTGCCCAAGGACAGGCTGGCGCGCGTGCCCATGCCCGAGGCGCTGGCCGACGCGATCCACGCGGCCCGCAAGATCACGAGCCACGAAGGCAAGCGCCGCCAGATGCAGTTCGTCGGCAAGGTCATGCGTGGCCTGGATGACGACGAAATTGCCACCATCCGGGCGGCGCTGGAAGGCTTCAAGGGCACCAGCAAGGCCGAAACGGCCCGGATGCACCTGATCGAGCGCTGGCGCGAGTTGCTGCTGGCCGACGACGACGCGCTGACCAAGTTCCTTGGCGAGCACCCAAGCGTGGACGTGCAATCGGTACGCAACATCATCCGCAATGCCCGCAAGGAAAAGGAACTGGCCAAGCCGCCGAAGTACTTCCGCGAGTTGTTCCAGGCCATCAAGACCGCGCTGGAAGAGAAGGACGCCGACGCGGCCCCAGACAACGCACCGGAGCCCGAAGCATGAACCCGCAGACCCCGCTGACATCGCCCGTCGCCCGCAAGAGCCCAGACGAGCTGGTGGTCGGCTTTGTGTCGATTTCCGACCGGGCGTCGTCCGGCACGTATCAGGACGAAGGCATCCCTGCGCTGCGCGACTGGTTCGGCAAGACGCTGACCACGCCGTGGCAGTCTGTGGAACGTCTGATTCCCGACGAGCAGGCGCAGATTTCGCGCACGCTGATCGAACTGGTGGACGTGGCTGGCTGTGACCTGGTGCTGACCACGGGCGGCACCGGCCCTGCGCGCCGCGACGTGACGCCGGAAGCCACGCTGGCCGTCGGCACCAAGGAAATGCCGGGTTTCGGCGAGCAGATGCGCCAGGTCAGCCTGCATTTCGTGCCGACCGCGATTCTGTCGCGCCAAGTGGCCGTGATCCGCGAAACGCCGAGCCGCGCCGCGCTGATCGTGAACCTGCCCGGCCAGCCGCGCGCCATCCGCGAAACGCTGGAAGGCCTGCGCGATGCCGATGGCAAGTCGATCGTTCAGGGGGTGTTCGCGGCCATGCCGTATTGCATCGACCTGATCGGCGGGCCGTACATCGAGACCGATGAAGCGGTGGTCAAGGCCTGGCGGCCGAAGAACGCCGTGCGCGCGAAGCCGGCATCAGCTTGAGGTTTGACGTTTGATGTTTGACGTTTTCTCCCCACACCCGCCCGGCGGGAGCGGGGAGAAGACTGAAAGGTTCACTTCAAACCCAGGTACAGCCCGATCGGCACGAATACCACCGCCGCGATATTGCCGAGCAGCACGATCGACGCCACCTGATCCGGCTCCTGCCGGAAGTGGTCGGCTACCAGGAAGTTCAGCACTGCCGGCGGAAGCGCCGCGAAGACGAACAGCAGCCCGCGTTGCAGGTCGGTCATCGGCACCCACCAGGCCAGTCCCAGCGCCACGACGATCCCCGCCAGCGGGCAAACCGCTGCGCCCAGCACCCCCATCCCCCAGTTGCGCAGGCTGACGTCCTTCATACGCACGCCGAGCGCGAACAGCATCAGCGGCACCGTGGCATCGCCCAGCAGCTTGATGGACTCGTAGACCGGCTCGGGCAAGGTGAAGTAGGGCTTCGCCAGCGACAACGCCACACCGGCCACCGTGGCCAGCACCATCGGGTTGCGTGCGATCTGCGCCATCGATGCATGCCGGTTGACGATCTTCATGCCGACCGTGAAATGCATCAGGTTCGATGCCGCGAACAGCGCCACGGCCGGCGCCAGGCCTGCCGGACCGAATGCGAACACCGACAGCGGCAGGCCCATGTTGCCGCAGTTGTTGAACATCATCGGCGGCACGAATGTGCGCGGATTGGCCCCGATCATCCGTGCCACGAGCCAGGCAAGCACCCCCGAGCCGATCACCACGGCCACCGCGCAGGCCAGCAGGACAAGCTGGTCGGCCAGCACGAAGTCCTTGCTGATGAACGCCGACACCACAAGTAACGGCGCAATCACTTCCAGCGTCGCCCGGTTGATGCCAGTCATGTCCGGATGGGCACGGCGTCCGTAGAGCCAGCCAATCAGGATGATCAGGATGACCGGGGTGATGATCGAGACGATGCGCGTGAACATGGGCGGGGGCGACAGGGTGGCGCGGCGGAGGCCGCGCACCGGCCCGCCACGTGGAGGTACTACTTTTGAACGGTCAGGCTGCTGGTGCCTGGGGTGCGTCGGGCGCCTCGGGCGTGGCGGAGGCCGACGTCTTGATGAAATGCTGGCGGTAGTAGCGCAGTTCTTCCACCGATTCCAGAATGTCCGCCAGGGCCGTGTGAAGCTGGCGCTTGGTGAAACCCTTGTGGATCGCCGGTTCCCAGCGCTTGCAGAGTTCCTTGAGCGTCGAGACGTCCAGGTTGCGGTAGTGGAAGAACGACTCGAGCTTGGGCATGTAGCGCGCCATGAAGCGACGGTCCTGGCAGATCGAATTACCGCACATCGGCGACTTGTTGGCCGGCACCCAGCGCTTCAGGAACGCCAGCAATTCGGCCTCGGCCTGGGCTTCGGTCAGCGTGGACGCCTTGACCTTGTCGATCAGGCCCGAGCGACCGTGGGTGCCCTTGTTCCAGTTATCCATCGCGTCCAGCACGGCATCCGGCTGATGGATCACCAGCACCGGCCCTTCGGCCAGGATATTGAGTTCGGAGTCAGTGACCACTACCGCCACTTCGATAATCCGGTCGGTGTCCGGCTGCAGGCCGGTCATTTCCATGTCCAACCAGACGAGGTTGTTTTCACTTTTGACGGAGGATGCGGAAGGACTTGTCATTCTGGCGGTACGGCTCGATATGGAGGTCGGATAAGAGCGCCCGACGGATTACCCAAAGGTACGGCGGGCGAACAATTTATAATTCTCGCATATCCGCCCCGATGGCCAGGTATGCATGTCTTCCGCCGCGCCATCGTCAACAAGGCCCACAGATGTTCACGCTGATCTTTCTTGCCGCACTGGTTGTCATGGTGCTGACCAAACTCTGGCTGGCCAGCCGCCAGATTCGCCATGTGGGCCGTCATCGCGGCGCCGTGCCGGAACGCTTTGCCGACACCATCACATTGTCCGCCCACCAGAAAGCGGCGGACTACACCATCGCACGCACGCGGCTGTCGATGCTCGAGGTGCTGGCCGGCGCGGCCGTCCTGATCGGCTTCACGCTGCTGGGCGGCCTGCACGCGCTGAACCAGCTCTGGCTGCACGTATTCGGCGGCGGTGGCTACTTCTATGGCGTCGCGCTGATCGCCAGCGTGGTACTGATTGGCGGGCTGATTGACCTGCCCTTCTCGCTCTACGGCCAGTTCGTGGTCGAAGAGCGCTTCGGCTTTAACAAGATGACGTTCGGCCTGTGGCTGGCGGACTTGCTCAAGATGGCCGTGGTGGCCTGCGTGCTGGGCCTGCCGCTGCTGCTGGCCGTGCTGTGGCTGATGGACCAGGCCGGCACGTACTGGTGGGTCTGGACCTGGCTGCTGTGGATGGCGTTCAGCCTGCTGCTGCAGGTGATCTTCCCGACCTTCATCGCCCCGCTGTTCAACAAGTTCGAACCGCTCAACGACGAAACCCTGCGCGAGCGCATCGAGGCGCTGCTGCGCAAGTGCGGCTTTGCCAGCAAGGGCCTGTTCGTGATGGATGGCAGCCGGCGCAGCGCCCATGGCAACGCTTATTTCACAGGCTTTGGCGCATCGAAGCGCATCGTGTTCTTCGACACCCTGCTGTCGCGCCTGGATGGCGAGGAAGTGGAAGCGGTGCTGGCGCACGAACTGGGCCACTTCAAGCGTCGTCACGTGGCCAAGATGATGATCGTGACGTTTGCGCTGTCGCTGGTGTTCCTGGCCCTGCTCGGCTGGCTGGCCACGCGCGAATGGTTCTTCACCGGGCTGGGCGTGCTGCCGAACTTCGGCAGCAGCAACCACGCGCTGGCGCTGGTGCTGTTCTTCCTGACGCTGCCGGTATTCACGTTCTTCCTGGGCCCCCTGGCCAGCGTATCGTCGCGCAAGCATGAGTTCGAGGCCGACGAATTCGCCGCGCACCAGACCAATGCTGGCCATCTGGTCTCGGCGCTGGTCAAGCTGTACAAGGACAACGCCTCGACGCTGACCCCCGACCCGCTCTACAGCGCGTTCTACTACTCGCATCCGCCCGCAGCCCAGCGGATCGACCGCCTGCTGGCGCACGCATGACCCGCAGCGCGCGCCATCACAACGCCGGGAAAGGCACCGGCAAGAACGACTCGAGCGAATCGGCACTGATTGTCGCGGCACACGGCCGGCACTATGTCGTGGAACGCGCGGACGGCACGCACCTGCATGCGTTTCCGCGTGGCAAGAAGAGCGATGCCGCCGTGGGCGACCATGTACGCGTGGAACTGGCCTCGGTGGATCAGGGTGTGATCACCGCGATCGATCCGCGCAAGAACCTGCTGCACCGCTCCGACCAGTTCAAGTCGAAGCTGCTGGCTGCGAATATCGACCAGGTCATCATCGTCCTGGCCACCGAGCCCAGCTTCTCCGAAGACCTGCTGGGCCGCGCCCTGGTATCGGCCGAAGCGCTGGAAATCCGGCCGCTGGTGATCCTGAACAAGACCGACCTGACCGCGCGGCTCGATGACGCGCGGCGGCGGCTGAAGCTCTACCAGGACCTGGGCTACGAGACGCTGGAGCTATCCGTGCACGGGCGCCCGGAAGAGGCGCTCGCCGCGCTCAAGCCGCGTACGGCGGGCGTCTCCAGCATCATGATCGGCCAGTCCGGCATGGGCAAGTCGTCGCTGCTGAACCTGCTGATCCCGGGTGTGGAAGCGCAGACGCGCGAGATCTCCGCGAAGCTCGACTCGGGCAAGCACACCACCACGTTCACCCGCCTGTACCACCTGCCCGAGGAATGGGCAGTGGTCGACGGCCGTCCGGGCTATCTGATCGACTCGCCAGGCTTCCAGGAATTCGGACTGCACCACCTGAGCGAAGGCATGCTCGAGCGGGCATTTCCGGAGTTCCGGCCACGGCTGACCGAATGCCGATTCTACAACTGCCATCACATCAACGAGCCAGGCTGCGGGGTGCTGCAGGCCATCGACGACGGCACGATTTCCACCCGCCGGCATCAGCTCTACACGCAGTTGCTGCACGAGTCACGCCAGCAGAAGCCGTGGTAAGGTAAGCGCACCTGCCCGTTCGCTTCGCACCATCATGAAACTGCTGCTGAGGACGCCATCGCTGGTCCACGCCGCGCACTGCGAAAACGTGCTGCGCGCGGCGGGCATCCAGGCCGAGGTCCGCAACACATGGCTGGCGGGCGCGGCGGGTGATATCCCGCTGCAGGAAAGCGCACCTCAGGTTTGGATTCTCGATGACTCTACCGAAACCGATGCCTGGGCGGTGCTGAATGCCGCGGCAAACCCGAGGCCGGGTCCGCACTGGCAGTGCCGGCACTGCGGAGAATGGCATGAGGCGCAGTTCGCGGCGTGCTGGCGCTGTGGGCAGCCACAGGAGCAGGCCGTCGGATAGACCAGCCATCGGCCGCCGGGAGAAAGAAAAAAGCGCCAACGTGGCGCTTTTTTCTTTGCGAGAGTCGCTGCGGGCTCAACCCACCCACAACGCCAGCGAGATCATCGCCAGCAGAATCATCCAGAGGACCACGGCACGCCAGACCAGACCAACCGCCGATTGCAGCGTGCGAACACCCGGATCGCTGCCGAATTCGGGCGGCACGGGGTCCGAACCATCGTCCATGCCAGGAGCATAGTCGACGCCCGCCACGCTCATGCGCAGCATCACACTCGAATCGTCCTCGGCCAGCGGCGCGCCGAGCCGGACGCCAAGCGCCCCGCCACCACTGGCAAGCAGGATGCCGTTGACCGCATCGTTCCATTTGCGCGCGTGGTTGCGCCACGCGTAGACCGCATCCTCGAAGTTGCCGACGATCGCAAATCCGATCGAGGTCAGGCGCGACGGGACCCAATCGAGCACGTAGAACGCCTGCGCGGCAAAGCAACCCAGGGCCGGGCTGCGTTCGTTGGACGGGCTGTTCCACTGCCGGCTCAGATACTCGGCGGTGCGATAGAGGATCACGCCACCCGGGCCGATCGGCACCAGGAACCAGAAGAACACGCCAAAGACATGGCGGTGCACGGCGACGATCGCCGCTTCAAGCGTATGACGCACGATCTCGCTGACCGGCATTTCGACGGTATCGAGCCCGGTCCACTCGTGCAGGATCGTCCTCGCGGTATGCAGGTCGTCGCGGTTGAGCGCCTCGTGGATGTCGGTGAAGTAGTGGCTGAACTGCCGGAACCCGAGGGTCAGGTACAGCAGCAGCACATTCCAGACCAGCGTCAGCGCGATGCTGATCGAAGACAGCAGATAGTGGACGATCACTACCGCCAGCGTCAGCGGTAATACCACGGTCAGCCAGGCCAGCGCGGCGTCGCGCGGGCGACCGGTATCGAATGCGTGCTCGGCCCGGTCGCCCAGCACGCGCACGATGTCGAAAATCGGATTGTTCCGACCCAAGGCGCGGAACTGTTCGGCAATCAGCGCCAGAAGAATGGAAACGAAAGTCATCGGGTGACGATTAATCGGTGTGCGGCGAAGTGCCGCGGCGGTCCCTTGGCCGTATAGCCAGACGATAGCATAGCGCTTCGGTGGCTTTGCAATACTCGTGTAAGCACTGGTAAGCAAAAAGCTAAAAGCGGCAAAAACACAAAACGCCCGCCGAAGCGGGCGTCAATGCCACGGGGTAGGAAACGGATGAGCCGGTCAGGAGAGATCGAAGACCAGCACCTCGGCCCCGCTGCCTTGCGACAGGTTCACGGTTTCCACGTCTTCCAGCTTCGCGGCGTCGCCAGCCTCGAGCGCCTGGCCGTTCATGCTGATGCGCCCACGCGCCACGTGGACATAGGCGCGACGGCCCGGTGCCAACGACAGCGTGGCAGTTTCATCGCCATCGAACAGGCCCGCGTATAGGCGCACATCCTGATGGATCACCACCGAACCTTCGGCGCCGTCCGGGCTACCCACCAGGCGCAGGCGACCGCGCTTGTCGGCGGCTTCGAAGTGCTTCTCCTCGTATCCGGGTTCGATGCCGGTCTCGTTCGGCATGATCCAGATCTGCAGGAAATGCGTCGTATCGTGCGCCGCGTGGTTGTATTCCGAATGACGCACGCCCGTGCCGGCGCTCATGCGCTGCACATCCCCCGGACGGATCACGCTGCCGTTGCCCATGCTGTCCTTGTGGGCCAGCTCGCCTTCAAGCACATAGCTGATGATCTCCATGTCCCGGTGCCCGTGCGTGCCGAAGCCCATGCCCGGCGCCACACGGTCTTCGTTGATCACGCGCAGCGACCCGAACTGGACATGGCGCGGATCGTAGTAATCAGCAAACGAGAAGCTGTGGTACGACTTGAGCCAGCCATGGTCCGCATACCCACGCTCTTCAGATTTACGGATTTCAATCATTTTGATGGCCCTCCTTGTGGCCTGGCTATCGACCCAGATGGCTAGATCCATATGGGTCAGGGGCGTTTCGATGCTAGGCAGTTTAGGGCAGCGGGAGTATATTGGCGGGCACCACATTAGAAGCAGTCATTCAGAAAATCTGAATATGGCCCTGTCCCTGGAATCCCTCGAAGTCCTTGACGCCATCGAGCGCAAAGGCAGCTTTGCCGCCGCCGCCCACGAGATGGGCAAGGTGCCCTCCGCCCTGACCTATGTCGTCCGCAAGCTCGAGGAAGATCTCGACGTGCTGCTGTTCGACCGGCGCCGCCATCGCGCCGAGTTGACACCGGCTGGCCGGGCGCTGCTCGACGAGGGCCGCCACCTCCTGCGCGCGGCCGACGACCTGGAGCGACGCGTCAAGCGACTGGCCACCGGCTGGGAGGCCAGCCTGAACATCACCGTCGACGACCTCGTCAATTTCCGCGCCCTGCTGCCCGTGATCCAGGATTTCTACGCCGAGAACACCGCCACGCGGCTGCGCTTTTCCAAGGAGGTGCTGGGTGGCGCATGGGATGCGCTGGTCAGCAATCGCGCGGATCTGATCATCGGCGGCGCCTACGAGGCGCCAAGCACGCAGGGCTTCCAGGTGCGTGCCCTTGGTGCCATGCCATTCGTGTTCGCGGTGGCCGCGCATCATCCGCTGGCCGCCATTGAAGGGCCGCTCACGACGATCGAGATCGCCAAGCACCGCATCGTGGCCGTGGGCGATACGTCGCGCAACCTGCCCGCGCGCACCCACGGCGTGCTGGCCGGCCAGGATGTGCTGGTGGTGCCCACCATGCGCGACAAGCTCGAAGCGCAGATCCGCGGCCTGGGCTGCGGCTGGCTGCCCGCGCCACTGGCCCAACCGCATATCGAAAGCGGCGTGCTGCAGGCCCGGGAGACCGTGGAGGTACGCGCCCCCGGAAACTTCAAGGTAGCCTGGCGGACGAACACGCGCGGCAAGGCGCTGCAGTGGTGGACGAACAAGCTCGAGGACCCTCGGCTGGCACAGGCGCTATTGCTTCAGCCGGCGCACTCTCCGCTAGATCAGACCGATTGAAACAGAGCGACTGAAACAGGTCGACTGAATCCCGCAGTTCCATGTCACAACGCTACCGGGGCCGCTTTGCGCCCTCCCCCTCTGGCCCACTCCATCTGGGCTCCCTGGTTACCGCGCTGGCGAGCTGGCTGGACGCGCGCGCCCATGGCGGCGACTGGCTCGTGCGGATCGAGGACATCGACTACCCGCGCTGCGTCAGGGGCGCCGACGATGACATCCTGCGCACGCTCGACGCGCTGGGCCTGCACCCGGACGAACCGCCCGTCTGGCAAAGCCGTCGCGAGGGCCTGTACGCGGAGGCGCTGCGCCAGCTCGACGCCGCCGGCAATCTCTACCCGTGCGGCTGCACACGCAAGGAAATCGCTGATTCGCTCGTGCACGTGCGCGAACGGCATCAGACACTCGGCTACCCGGGCACTTGCCGCAATGGCCTGCATGGCAAGCTGCCACGTGCCTGGCGCGTGCGCGTGCCAGATGGCCCGGCGGCAACGATCTGCTTTGACGACCGCTGGCAGGGCCGCCAATGCCAGAACCTGGAAACGGAACTCGGGGATTTCGTACTGAGACGGGCCGATGGGCTATGGGCCTATCAGCTTGCGGTCGTGGTCGATGACGCCGCGCAGGGCATCACGCATATCGTGCGCGGAGCGGACCTGCTGGATTCGACACCGCGACAGATCCACCTCCAGCATTTGCTGGGCTTGCCGACGCCGGGCTATCTGCACGTGCCGGTGGTGGTCAACGCAGTCGGAGAGAAATTGAGCAAGCAGAGCGGCGCGCAAGCGCTCGATGCTTCGGCGCCGCTCGATGCGCTCCGCACCGCGGGAACGCATCTGGGCATCGTGAATCAGGAGAAGACCGTGGCCGCCTGGCTGGCGACCGCAACCGGTCAGTGGCTGGAACGGCTTCGCGCCGTTCAGGACTTGCGCGGCGCGCCGCCCAGCAGCGCGGCCACGGGGCGCTTGGGCGCCTGACGTCCACGCGTCAGCGCGGCGGCCAGTTGTTCCTCGGTCTTCGGTGCCGGCGTGTAGTTGCCTGACGGCTCGTACGGACGCGAGAAGAACGGATCGTCCGACGGACGGAACGCCTGGCGACCATTCGGCTCGGTACGGCGGCGGCGCTGCTGCTCCTCGCCCTCGCCATTGTCGCGAACGCGGCGAACTTCCGAACGCGCGCGGCGACGATCGCTGTCTTCCTGACGCGCACGCTCGCCGGTCGGATCGAAGCCGTCCAGCGAGCCACGCGGAATGCTGCGCTTGATCAGCTTCTCGATATCGGCCAGCAGACGGTCGTCATTGCCCGGCACGAAGATCGAAAGCGCGTCGCCGCTGGCGCCAGCCCGGCCTGTGCGGCCGATGCGGTGCACGTAGTCTTCCGCACTGAACGGCAGGTCGAAGTTGATCACGCAGGGCATGGCGGGAATGTCCAGACCACGGGCCGCCACATCGGTGGCCACCAGCGCGTCGATCGTGCCATTCTTGAAACCGTCGAGCGTCTGCATACGCTCGGTCTGCGTCTTGTCGCCGTGAATCGCGGCGGCGTTGATGCCCTCGCGCTCCAGATGACGCGCCAGACGCGAGCAACCAATCTTGCTGTTGACGAAAACGATGCACTGGCGCGACTGCTGTTCGTTGGCGCGCTGCTTGAGCAGATGCACCACGGCGGCCTGCTTGTGGCCATCCTGCACCTGATACACCACCTGACGCACGTTCTCGTTGGTCGAGTTGCTGCGCGCCACTTCGATCGTCACCGGCTGCTTCAGGTAGCTGGAGGCCAGCTTCTTGATTTCGGGCGAGAACGTGGCCGAGAACAGCAGCGTCTGGCGCTGCGCCGGCAGCAGGTTGATGATGCGTTGCAGGTCGGGCAGGAAGCCCATGTCGAGCATGCGGTCGGCTTCGTCGAGCACCAGCATCTGCACCTGCGACAGGTTCACCGACTTCTGCTGCACGTGATCGAGCAGACGACCCGGCGTGGCCACGAGGATTTCCACGCCACGGCGCAGCGCATCGGTCTGCGGGTTCATGTCGACGCCACCGAAGACCACCGTGCTGCGCAGGTCAGTGTGCTTGGCATACCGGGCGACGTTGTCGTAGACCTGATCGGCCAGTTCGCGCGTCGGCGTCAGCATCAGCGCGCGCACCGGGTGACGCGCCGGAGAGGCACTCGCGTTGGCGAGCGGCAGCAGACGCTGAATGATCGGCAGCGCGAAACCAGCGGTCTTGCCGGTGCCCGTCTGCGCGGCGCCCATCACATCCTTGCCCAGCAACACCACGGGAATCGCCTGCGCCTGAATCGGCGTCGGCTTGGTGTAACCCTGTTCGGTCAAGGCGCGCAGAACGCGCGGATCCAGCCCGAAGCTTTCGAACGTCTGCTCTGCTGCTGGGGCCTGGTCTTGTGTGGTTGTCATCGTCATGGTTGAGGTGTCTGTGCAGGGCGCGAAGCCGTCGCAATCGGACACGCGTCTGGAACTGAGACCGGGCAAAGGGTGAATTGCCCGGAAAATCAAAGACTTGGATTCTACCATTACTGCCCGGGCGCGGTCATCCCGGACGCTAGCCAGTATCGGCGCCTGCGATGTCAACAACATGTCACATCCACGCGCGACGATGTTGCCCCGGCTCAAGCGCCGACCATACCACCCAGAAAAAGCGTTCCACCACGGACTCCACCATGACCACCACCCCGCTCGCCGAGCCCAGCGATCTGACCCGACGCAGGTTCCTGCGCACTTCCCGGCGCTTTTTGGGCCTGGGCGCCAGTCTGGCGCTGGTTGGACCGGCGGTGCTCGCGGCCCCGGCCGTGGTGTCGAACGGACGCCCGAACACGCCCGACGGCATCCAGCTTGGCGATCCGTCGGATGACGGGCTCGTGGTCTGGGCACGCGCCGAGCGCCAGTCGCGCATGGTGGTCGAATACGCCACCGAGCCGGGTTTCCGCAATCCGATGCGCATTTCAGGCCCGCTGGCGACCAGTGAAGCCGACCTCACCGCCCGCACCTTGCTGACCGGCCTGCTGCCGGGTCAGCAATACCACGTGCGCGTCGCATTCGAGAACCCCGAGCAACGCCGTGGCTTGGGTGCCTGGACGGAGGGTTCGTTCCGCACCCCGTCCCAGCAGGCCGATCGCCCGATCCGCTTCGTCTGGTCGGGCGATACGGTCGGCCAGGGCTGGGGCATCAACCCCGACCTCGGCGGGATGCGCATCTATGAAGCGATGCGCCAGCGCAACCCGGACTTCTTCATCCACAGCGGCGACACGATCTACGCGGACAGCCCGATCACGGCCGAGCAGAAAGCCGAGGATGGCCGCATCTGGCGCAACCTGGTGACGGAGGAAGTCAGCAAGGTCGCCGAGACGCTGAAGGAGTTCCGCGGCCGTCATCGCTACAACATGATGGACACCAACGTGCGCCGCTTTGCGAGCCAGGTGCCGCAGATCTGGCAGTGGGACGACCACGAGATCACCAACAACTGGTCGGCCTCGAAGGATCTCTCCGGCGACGCGCGCTACACGGAAAAAGACGTGCGCGTGCTGGTGGCGCGCGGCAGCCGCGCCTTCCTGGAAAACGCGCCGATGCGCTGGCACCGCCAGGGGCTGGCCGAGCGCGTGCATCGCAAGATCGGCTACGGACCGTTGCTGGACGTGTTCGTGCTCGACATGCGCAGCTTCCGCGGTCCAAATGGCTATAACCGCGAGACGACCGAGAGCGCGGCCACGGCATTCCTCGGCAATGCGCAGCTCGAATGGCTGGTGGCGGAACTGATGGCATCGCGGGCCACCTGGAAGGTCATCGCCGCTGATATGCCGATCGGCCTTGGCGTGCCAGATGGCAAGGACGCTCAGGGGCGTCCGCGCTGGGAAGCCATCGCCAACGGCGACGGTCCGGCCCTGGGACGCGAACTCGAAACCGCGCGACTGCTCACGCGCATCCGACAAGCCGGCATCAAGAACGTGGTGTGGGTGACGGCGGACGTGCACTATTGCGCCGCCCACCACTACTCGCCGGAACGCGCGGTGTACAAGGATTTCGATCCGTTCTGGGAATTCGTGGCCGGCCCGCTCAATGCAGGCAGCTTCGGCCCGAACCCGCTCGACAACACGTTCGGGCCGCATGTCGCATTCCAGAAAGCGCCCACCGCGCAGAACATGTCGCCGTTTGCCGGCTATCAGTTCTTCGGCGAGGTCAACATCGACCCCGCCTCACGCGCGCTGACCGTCGATCTGCGTGACCTGAACGGCGTGTCGCAGTATTCGCAGACGCTGCAGGCGCAGGCCTGAGCGTCCTCGCGAAGCCGCCGACCGAAACGCCGGACGGCGGTATCAATCGCCGGTATCAATCGCCGGTATCAATCGCCGAGATCAATCGCTCTTGATACCGTTGTCCTGAATGACCTTGCCCCACTTCGCGTAGTCATTGCGCATACGCGTGGCGAACTGGTCAGAAGGCAGGTACGAGGCCACGGTGCCGGCGCCCAGCATCTTCTGCTCGACAGTCGGATCGGCCAGCGCCCCCTTGAGCGCGGCCGACAGCTTGGCCACGATCTCCTTGGACGTGCCGGCCGGCGCCAGCAGGCCACCCCACGACGCGGCGTCGAATCCCGGGAAGCCCTGCTCGGCTACGGTCTTCACCTCGGGCGCGAAGCTCACGCGCTTGCTTGACCCCACCGCGATTGCGCGCAGCTTGCCCGCCTTGATGTGCGGCAGCGCGGCAATCATGTCGGAGAACATCATCGGCACCTGTCCGGCCAGCACGTCGGACATGGCCGGCGCGCTGCCTTTGTAAGGCACGTGCTGCACGTCGAAGTGGCCGAGGTTCTTCAGAAGCTCCGTCGACAGATGACCGAAGCTGCCATTGCCCGCGCTGGTGTAGTTCATCTGGCCGGGATTGGCCTTGGCCTTTGCGATGTACTGCTGCAGGTTGGTCACATCGGGCAGCGCGTGCGGATTGACCACCATCACGATCGGCAGCTCATACGCGTTACCGATAGGCGCGAAGTCCTTGAAGATGTCATAGCCCTTGCGCGGCAGCAGATACGGCGCCAGCAGCGTCGGCGTGGCAAGCATCACGATCGTGTAGCCGTCGGGCGTGGCCTTGGCCACGGTCTCGGTGCCGATGGTGCCCGACGCCCCCGGACGATTGTCGATGACGATCGGCTGCTTGAGCGTCTCGCTCATCTTCTGGCCGATGATGCGCGCAGCGGTATCGGTGGGACCACCGGCCGGGAACGGCACGACCAGCCGGATCGGCTTGTCCGGGTAGTTCGCCTGGGCCTGCGCAGCGGCAGGGACGAACGGCAGCAGTGCCGCCACGGCGAGCGCGGACAGCGCCAGACGGCGATGGGTACGTTGATGACGGTGACTACGGTATTGCACGGTGCTTCCTCCAATTGCTGCCGGCGAACAGGACACGCCGGCCTGCTTTCTCGTTCTTGAAAATCCGTTTCAGAGCTTCATGACGCCCGGCCGGAACAGCCGCGCGTCCATCAGGCGCAGGTCATCGGCCACGGCGACCGGCGTGGCGCATTGATCGAGCACGTCGCGTTGCAGGTCCACGCCGGGAGCGATCTCGACCAGCGTCAGGCGAGCATCGCCCTGCGCGTCAGCGCGCATTTCGAATACGGCACGCTCGGTGATGTAGAGCACCGGCACGCCGAGCGACGCCACGTACGGGCCGTTGAAGCTCAGGTGCGATACCTCGGGCACGATCTTCTTCACACGACCCTCGCGCGCGATCCGCAACTGGTCCTGCTCGACCCGTATCTCGAGGCCACCGGCTGTCAGCGTGCCCATGAACACCACCGCGCGTGCGCTCTGGGTGATGTTGATAAAGCCGCCAACACCGGCAATCAACGCACCCTCGCCTTCCCCGAACTTGCTCACGTTGACGTTGCCGTGCCCGTCGAGTTCAGCCAGACCGAGGATCGCCAGGTCGATGCCGCCGCCTTCGTAGAAGTCGAACTGCGCGGGCTGGTCGACCACCGCCTCAGGATAGGCCGACGCGCCGAAGCTCAGTCCATCCGCCGGCGTGCCGCCGATCGGACCGGCTTCCACGGTCAGCGTGAAACCGCCCAGGCCGGCCTGATGCGCCAGCGCGCCAACCGCGGCCGGCATCCCGACACCCAGGTTCACCACGCGCGGTTTGCGTGCCGCTAGCTCCATGACGGCGCGCCGCTGCGCGATCGTGCGCGCATCGAGTTGCGCCGACGCATCGGGCAGCACCTCGGCTTCCTTCGCCCGCTCCGCGGCCTCGGCGGCTTCACCGCGCCAGGGCCTGACGTAGGCTTCGTTGTAGGCCTCGGCAAACGTCATCAGGTGATGCCCGGGCTGTTCACTGACCACCACGTAGTCCACCAGAATGCCCGGCACGTGGATGGCCTGCAGGGTCTCGTGGTAGTCGACCACCGACTCCACCTGGGCGATCACGATGCCGCCCGAGTTGTGCGCGGCTTGCGCCATCGCCAGCAGTTCGTGGTGGAAGGCCTCGCGATGCGTGCTGAGATTGCCGCGCGTGTCGGACGCCGTGCAGCGGATCAGCGCGCAATCAATGCGGAAGCTCGGGTAGAACAAATATTCGTCGCCACGGAAGTCGACCGCCTCTACCCAGTTCGCTGTACCGGCGGCAATGGCATCGCGGGCACGCTGGTTGACCGCGCCACCGTGGTAACGCGCGTCCTTCTCGACACGAGGATCGACGAACGTATGCAGACCGATCTTGGTCAGCACGCCGGGCTTACCGCCTGCGATGGCCCGATAGAGATGCGTGAGCACGCCCTGTGGCAGGTTGAAGCCTTCGCACTGTTCGTTCATCGCCAGCGTGGCCAGCCGCGTAGCGGAGCGCCAGTGACCGCCGACGACCGCGCGGGTCATGCCGACGTTACCGAAATGGTTCACACCACGGGCGCCCCGGTCGCCCTGCCCGGCCGAATACACCAGCGTCAGGTCCCGTGGCAGGGCCTCGCGCAAGAAACGCTGCTCGAGCGCCTCGGTCACCCCTTCGGCGTGCCCCGCCCCGACAAACCCGGCGCTGGCCACGGTCCAGCCGCTCTGCACGAGCGCGGCCGCCTGCGCGGTGGTGATCACCTTCATTGCTGTCTCCTGGTTCTTCTGGTTTTTCTGGCGTTTCCGGACTGTCCTGCCATCGTGGTTTTCGCCGAACCACGTTTTGCGAACATTTGTTCGGAAAACGCATATCATACGGATCGGCAGCCCGGACGCAAGCCCGGTCTGACCCTCGGATACCTTTGATTGACTTCCACGCCAATGCCTGACGACCACGCTCCGGAGATCCCGAAGAAGGAAGAACTGCTCGACTCGCTGACCAAGGGGCTTGCCCTGCTGCGGCTGTACGCCAGCGGCGTGGAGCGTCTGACGATGCAGGAGGTGGCGGAAGAACTCGACGTCACCCGCGCAGCCGCGCGCCGGCTGCTGCTGACGCTGGCGCACAACGGCTACCTGGCGCAGGAAGGCCGGCAGTTCGCCCTGACTCCAAAAGTGATGGATCTGGGCTACGCGTACTTTGCGTCGATGAACCTGCCGCAACTGGCCCGCCCCTACTTGCAGACACTCTGCGCCGAAGTCGGCGAAAGCTGCTCGGTCGGGATGCTCGACCAGGAATCCGTGGTGCTGGTCGCGCGCGAGGAACCCAGCCAGCTACTGCGCGTGGACATGGCCATCGGCCGCCGGATGCCGGCATATGCACACTCGCTCGGCCGCGTGCTGCTGGCGGGGCTCGACGCTGAAGCGCTCGACGCCTATCTCGCGCAAGCTGAACTCAGGCAACTGACGCCATTCACGATCAGTTCGGGCCCCGCGCTGGCACGCAAGCTCGAAGCGGTACGCGCCGACGGCTTCTGCACGCTGATCAGTGAATTGGCGGATGGCTTCGCCGGCATCTCGGTGCCGCTGCATGACCAGACCGGCAAGACCGTGGCTGGCCTGGGCCTGAGCATGGTGCTAGGTAGCCGCGATCAGGCTTATCTCGAAAAACACTACCTGCCGCCTCTGCGACGCACGGCGGCGCAGATCGAGTCGATCCTGAAAGCACGCTGACGACACACTGCCAACGCGCAAACGGCCCCGAAAGGAAAAAGCCCCGCTGGCCGGGGAGGTCGCGGGGCTGAAGTGGTAGCGGGGCAAGGATCCAGTCGCCCCAAGGGCTATCTTGGTGGAAGACCTGCGGCTCGGCATCACCCGAATGTGGGGAAAAGCGTGGGGTAACGCACCTAACTTCCGCGAAAAGTCATGCGAGCGGCAGATCCTGGAACGGAGCGAACCGTTCGACCGCCGACGTGAACGCCGCCAGCGCCGGATGCCGCGCCGGGTCGACCGCGCCCGGCAACATGGCCTGCGTGAACGTCCAGACCACGGCAGCGGTCAGTCCTGCCTGATCAAGCGCACGGGCGTCGGCCGGCACCGGCATCTTGGCGATCTCCTGCTCCAGCAGCTCAAACGCGGCCGCGCGCTGGCCGTCGATCCGTTCCAGCCAGGGCTCATGCTGCTTGGCTTCGGGCCGAAGGTTGTGCTCATAGACGTTCTGGACCACCTTTTCGCAGGCCGCCAACGCCAGGCCAATCGTGCGCAGCGCGCGCTGGCGATCCACCAGACCCGCAGGCATCAAGCTGCGGCCTGCCAGCGTTTCCGCGTAGTCGATGATCAGCGTCGAATCCATCAGCACAACGCCGTTATCGCAAACCAGCGACGGCGCCTTGACCACCGGGTTGATCGCGCGGAACTGATCGAAAGTACGGAATACCGACACCGATTCATGCGTGAACGGCAGGTCGAGCAGGCGCAGCGCGATGGCGGCGCGGCGTACGTAGGGAGAGTCGAGCATCCCGATCAGTCTCATTTCCTTGGCTCCGGTGGCTGGGTGACGCGGCGATTTCCGCGCCGGGACGCATACGATAGCGCAGCCCGGACGCACATGCAGCGTGCCGCACGTGACAGCACATGACCGCGTCGCTCAAGCAACCCAATGATCATTTCGATCATATCAATGATTGAACTGGTCAAAAAATCGCATTTCGCCTACACTTCGCCCCTGAATTGATCGATTCAATCAATTCATTGATCAAAACACACAGGCTGCCGCGCACCCCAGGCGCGGCTGGAGACGAACATGCAGATTCATATCAAGCGCGCCATCGAGCGCGTGCCGGGCGGCATGATGATCGTGCCGTTGCTGATCGGTTCACTGGTTGCCACCTTCGCGCCCGACGGCCCGAAGTTCTTCGGGTCGTTCACCAACGCGCTGTTCACCGGCGCCCTGCCGATCCTGGCGGTGTTCTATGTCTGCATGGGCGCCAGCATCAACATCAAGGCCACCCCATACATCGTCAAGAAAGGCGGCGTGCTGTTCGCCACCAAGGTGGGCACGGCAATGCTGCTGGGCGTCATCCTCGGTCACTTCCTCGGCGAGTCGCCGATCAGCGCGGGCATGTTCGCCGGCCTCTCCACGCTGGCCGTGGTGGCCGCGATGAACGACACCAACGGCGGCCTGTACATGGCGCTGATGGGTCAGTACGGCCGGCCCGAGGACGTCGGCGCCTACTCGATCATGTCGCTGGAATCGGGGCCGTTCCTGACCATGGTGACGCTGGGCGTGGCCGGTCTTTCGGCATTCCCCTGGCCGACACTGGTTGGCAGTATCCTGCCGCTGATGCTGGGCATGCTGCTCGGTAACCTCGATCGCGAGATGCGCGACTTCCTCAGCAAGGCCGTTCCCGTGATGATTCCGTTCTTCGCGCTGGCGCTGGGCGCGGGCCTCGATCTGCACAAGGTCTGGCAGGCCGGCATGCTTGGCCTCGGCCTGGGTGTGGCAGTGGTGGTGGTCACCGGCTTCGCGCTGTATATCGCGGACCGCCTGAGCGGCGGCACGGGTGTGGCGGGTGTTGCGGCGGCAAGCACCGCGGGCAATGCCGCAGCGGTACCCACGCTGGTGGCGGCAGCCAACCCCGCCTATACCGAAGCGGCCAAGAGCGCCACGATTTTGGTGGCCGCCTGCGTGGTCGTGACCGCCGTGCTGACGCCGCTGGTCACCGCATTCGTGGCACGCCGGGTAGCCAATCGCACCAGTGCGGCCGTGGCCAGGACCACCGCATGACCTGGCTGATCATCGCCGACGACCTGTCCGGCGCCGCTGACTGCGCGATCGGCTTTGCCGCGCACGGCGCGCGCGCGGTGGTCACACTCGACGTGGCCGATTCCGTCGGCATCGCCGATGCAGAAATCGTGGCGGCTGATGTCGATAGCCGCCGCATGACGCCCGAAGATGCCACCACCAGCAACATCGACGCCTGGCATCGCGGCGACGGCCGGCACCGGCGTCTGTACAAGAAAATCGACTCGACCCTGCGCGGCAACTGGGCCGCCGAAACGGTGGCATTGCAGCCGCTGGCAGGGCTGGCGATCATCGCGCCGGCGTTCCCCGCGACGGGGCGCACCACGCGCGGCGGCCGCATGTTCGTCAACGGCCAGCCACTGGAGGACACCGACATCTGGCGCCTGGAAGGCCTGAACGGTCACGCTGACATGGTGGCACTGCTCGCCGCGCGCGGACTGGCCACGGCACTACTGCCGCTCGACGTCGTTCGTGCCGGCGCCCCGGCCGTGCTCGCCGAGTTGCGTGCGCGACAGGCGGACGGCATCGCAGCAGTTGTCTGCGACGCCGAAACCGAACAGGATCTGGTGACGCTGGCCGACGCCTCGAGTCAGCTCGACACGCCGGCGTACTGGGTCGGCTCCGGCGGACTGGCGCGCGCGCTGTCCACCGTAGCGCAGGTCTCGCGTGCGGAGACGACATCTCCGCTCACGTATCACCGGGGTCCGATGCTGACGATGGTCGGCAGCATGTCGGGCATCTCCGGCAAGCAAGCCGCCTACCTGTGCGAGCGGGCGCGAATGGAAGCCCTGATCGTGGCGCCGCAGACGCTACGCGATGGCCCGGGCCATCCCGCATGGACCACCACGCGGCAATCGATCACGACATGCCTGAGCGCCGGCCGCGATCTGCTGCTCAGCATCGGCCGCGACGATGCCTTCGACCCGGCCGAAGGGTCGCGGCTGTCGACCGCGCTCGCGCAACTGGTTCTGCCCTCCTTCGAACATGTTGGCGGATTGATCGCCACCGGCGGCGAAACCGCGCGCGCCATGCTCGGCGCGGCCGGTATTGCCGCGCTGGCATTACGGCACGAGGTCGAACCCGGCGTGCCGCTGTCCGACACCATTGAATCCCTCCCTGGCGCGCCAGCGCGCCGCGTGGCCACCAAGGCCGGTGCATTCGGCACCGAAGCCGCGTTGTGGCTGGCGTGGCAAGCCATGCGCCAGAACTGAACCGCCCCACGAAACGGGATAAAGACAAACATGAGCGACTACATTCCTGTCATCGGCATCACGATGGGTGATGCCACGGGCATCGGGCCCGAAGTCATCGTCAAGAGCCTGGCCCACGAAACCGTCTACGCCCAATGCCGCCCGCTGGTCATCGGCGATGCGCGCCGGCTCGAACAGGCAGGCAAACTCGTCAACTCGGCCCTCAGGATCCGCGCGATCCAGTCGCCCGAGGAAGCACGCTTCGAGCCGGGCACGATCGACTGCATCGACCTGGGCCTGATCCCCGAAGACCTGCCGTTCGGCAAACTGTCCGCCGTGGCCGGCGACGCCGCGTTCCGCTACATCGAGCGCGCGGTCAGACTGGCGCAGGAAGAAAAGATCGATGCGATCTGCACCGCGCCGCTGAACAAGGAAGCCCTGCACGCGGGCGGCCACAAGTTTCCGGGCCACACCGAGATGCTGGCGCACCTGACCGGCACGCCCGAAGTCTCGATGATGCTCGTCGCGCCGAAGCTGCGCGTGATTCACGTCACCACGCACATCGGCCTGCTGGATGCCATCCGCAAGATCGAGCCCGGTCTGGTACAGCGCACGATCGAGCGGGGCCAGGTGACGCTGCAGCGCGCGGGCATCGCTGCCCCGCGCATCGGCGTCTGCGGCATCAACCCGCACGCTGGCGAGAACGGCCTGTTCGGTCACGGCGAGGAAGAGCAGAAGATCATTCCGGCCGTGGAAGCACTGCGCGCGCGCGGCTGGGACGTGGAAGGCCCGCTGCCGGCCGATACACTGTTCTACCGCGCTGGCCGTGGCGATTTCGATCTCGTGGTGGCCATGTATCACGATCAGGGCCATGGCCCGGTCAAGGTGCTTGGCCTGGAAGCCGGTGTGAACATCACCGTGGGCCTGCCAGTCATCCGCACGTCGGTGGACCACGGCACGGCGTTCGACATCGCCGGCAAGGGCATCGCCGACGAACGCAGCCTGCTGGAAGCGTTGCGCCAGGGCGCGGAACTGGCTACCCGCCGCGCGTGAGCGGACCGGCGGCCCAGCCACACGGCGACACGGCCACACGGCTTGAGCCAGCCACCGCTGCGGTAAGATCGGGGATCGTTTGCGATCCCCTTTTCTCTTTTCCCATCCATGAAAGCCGCCGACCGCCGCCGCGCTATCCTCGAACTCGTACTGTCCGGCGAGGATGCCAACGTTGAACGGTTGACCAGCAACCTCGGCGTATCCGAAGCAACGGTGCGCCGCGACCTCACCGCGCTGGCACGCGAAGGGCGCATCGTGCGCACTTACGGCGGTGCCGCGCCGCTGATGCAGATCGGCGGGCACGAACCCGAGGCTTCGCTCGAGGAACGCAAGGCACTGCAACGCGACCAGAAGGAGTCGATCGCGCGCATGGCGGCGACCTTTGTCGACGACGGTGACGCCGTGCTGCTCGATAGCGGCACCACGGCGGCCGCGTTGGCCCGGATGCTCGCCGCGCGTTCGGACCTGCATGTCTACACGACGAACCTGCTTGTGGTCACTGCTCTGGCCGGCCTGCCCGAAGTCCGCGTCACGCTGATCGGCGGCGATGTGCGGCCATCGAGCATGGGCACGTTCGGCCCGCTGGCACAGTTGGCGCTGTCGCGCATCAGCGTCGACAAGGCATTCCTGGGCGCCGACGGTGTCGTGGCTGGCGTGGGCCTGTGCGAGGCCAGCGCCGAACAGGCTTATCTGAAGGAATGCATCATCCGGCAAGCCGCCGATATCTTCGTGCTGGCCGACTCGACCAAGCTGGGCCGCGCCCGCCAGCAGCATTGGACCCCGCTGGAACGCGGATGGACGCTGGTGACAGATGGCGATGCCACCGCCGACCAGCTAGAACCGTTCCGCGCGCTGAAGCAGGTGCGCGTGGCGGTCGCGAGTTAGCGTCGCGCCGCCCGCGCTTGCACATCCGCCCTCCGGCGTTCAGCCGCGACGATGGCCGTTGTGCTTGTCGTGGTAGATCTGGCCGCTGGCATGGTTCTCGGCACGATTGATCGAGCGTTGTTCCCCCGCCCCGACATGGCCGTTACGGCCCGCGCGCGCTTCTGCGTGATCGACATGCGCCTGGCCACGCTCGAGTTGCGCCGTCTCCCGGTTGGTCAGCGAGCCATTTTCCACACCATTGCGGACACGCGTCTCCTGATTGATATTGCGCTGGACGTCGGCCTGCATCCGCTGTGACGACACGCTGTCCGGGTTGCCGACCTTGCCGTTGTGGGTATCACGCGATATATCCTGGCTCACTCGGTTCTGCGCGTTCTGGATGCGGGCCTGCTCCTGCGGCGAAAGCTTGCCGTTCTGCAGCGAATTGGCTTCCATGCGATCGACCTTCGACTCCTGCTGCTCCAGGCTTGACGCCTCTCGCGTGGTCAGCGTGCCCGACTTCAGGCCATTCTCGATACGCTGCTGCTGGTTGACGTCGCGCTGGGTGTCGTAGGTCACCGCGCCGGTTTGCGCGCTGGCGATACCCGAGAGGGTGGCTGCGATCAGGCCAGCAAGAAGAACGGAATTGCGCTTCATGATTGATTCCTCCACATACGTTGTCAGGGTGCTCGGGCCGTCGTTTCTGATGGGGACGTCGCCCTTGCCTGCATTAATGCGGCAACTGCGCAGGCAGACGACGCCCGGTCTGTAAGCCGTGTTACGGCGCATTTCGCGCAGCGTGACGAACGACTGCATGTCCGCTCGTGCAGACAAGATCCTCGCGACCATGAATGCCATAATCGCCACTCACATGCCCGTACGACGCAGAGGTGAACGATGAAGCTGGCTGTGGTGACCTATGGAACCGAAGGCGACACGCGCCCGCTCGCGGCGCTTGCCCGTGCGTTGATCGACGCGGGTCATGAGGTGCATCTGCAGGCCGACGCCTCGACGCTGCATTCGGCCGAGGCGCTCGGCGTCCCGGCCTCGGCACTCTCAGGCGATATCCGCAAGGCGCTGGCGCCGGGGCAAGCGCTGTCGAACGCGGTCTATCGCAAGGGCGGGTTCCAGGACACGAGCCGTGCGCTGGCGGCCATCGCCAATGCCAGCACACCGGCCTGGATGCGCGAGGTCGCCGACGCATCGGAGGGTTGCGATGCGTTGATCATCTCGGGGCTGGCCGCCTTTGTCGGCCTTTCCGTGGCCGAGTATCGCGGCATCCCGGCCATCGGTACCGGACTGATCCCCATCACGCCGACCGCCGACTTCGCTTCGCCCTTCCTGCCACCGGGCAAGGTGCCGCGATGGCTCAATCGCGCCAGCCACCGTCTGGTGAACGAACTGCTCTGGCAGGCATTCAAGAAAACCACCAACGCCGCGCGAGCCGATGTCTGCGGCCTGCCCGCACGCAAGCATGTCTGGAGCGATCATCCAATGCTCTACGGCGTATCGCCAAGCCTGCTGCCACGCCCGCGGGACTGGGCTGCGAACGCATTCGTCTGCGGGCAATGGAGCGCCGCAGCGACCCACTGGACGCCACCTCCAGCGCTCGAGGCATTCCTCGCGGCGGGCGAAGCGCCCATCTACATTGGCTTCGGCAGCATGGCCGGGTTCGATCATGTGGCAATGACCGATGCGCTGATCACAGCCATCGCTGGCCGGCGCGCGCTGTTCTATCCTGGCTGGAGCGGCATTGATGGGGCGTCATTGCCGAAGAACTTCTTCGTCGTGGGCGAGACCCCGCATCATTGGCTCTTCCCCCGGACGTCGATGGCGATTCATCACGCCGGATCGGGTACCTCGCATTCGGCGGCGCGGGCCGGCATCCCTTCGGTGGCTGTGCCGTTCGCGGGCGATCAGTTCTTCTGGGCACAGCGGCTACGGGATGCCGGCGTGGCCGGCGATCCGGTCCCAGGCAAACGGCTGCGGGCTTCCACGCTGACACAGGCGATTGCATTCGCACAACGGCCAGAGGTCTGTGATCGCGCCCGGGCACTTGGCGAACGCATGGTGCAGGAGGATGGATTGGTTGCGGCTGTTGGCGCGATCGGACGTCTGGTAGCCGCCCGTCTGTGATCCGGCCCCGTGCGCTAATCCCAGCCCGATGCCGGCGATTGCCAATAGCGTGCAGCGGGACACGACGTCCCGCTGCACGCATGATGACCGCCGCATCCGGCAGCGGTCATCATCAGGCTATAGCGAACACGCGAGGTTGACCGAGAGGCCGCCCCAGCCCGTTGCCTGGTTGTTGTCGAGTTGTACCTGCAGCTTGTCGCCATGTGCTACCGCACCTGCCGGAGCCTGCACGCTGCAGTTCTGCTGACCGTTACTGATCTTGCAACTCAACCCGCTGACCGGTGCGTACGTCGCGGAAACGCCGGAGCCCGTGACCTTGAACACAGCGAGGTTCAACACGCCCGTAGCTTTGCCAAGCGTCGTGGCCGTCAGGCTAACGCTTCTGCAGTCGTACGGAATCGTGACGCCGAAATCGCTCGGCAAGGCCACCGCGCCACCGTCGCCAGTCATGACATACGCGCCACGGCTCAATGTATCGGGCACATTGAAGTTGCCGCTGTAGACGGTGCCGGTGGTCATGGTGATACCGGTGCCAGGCCACTTGCCCCCCGTCTTGGGGCCGTAGAGGGTGGACGTTGTGGTATCGAGATAGAAATCGCCGTCGACCCCGATGCTGTCGGACGGAGCGCCGCTCCCGGACAGGATGTGGCCGCCGGTGTCGGAACCGCTGCCCGTGCCAGTACCAGTATTAGTACCGCCGCCGCTGGAACTCTGGTTGATCAGCGATACGCCCGCCGGCCAGACGCCATTGGCCTTCGGCCCGTAGATCGTCCAGGTGCTGGTGTCGAGATAGAAGTCGCCATTGTTGCCAATGGTGTTGCCGGGAGCGCCGCTGCCAGACAGCACGGCGCTGCCGTTGGTACCAGGCGCGCCGGGATTGCCGCTCGGGCCAGCCGGCCCCACCAGCGAAGTACCCGGTGGCCACGTGCCATTGGCCTTGGGCCCGAATAACGTGGACGTTGCGGTGTTGATGTAATAGTCCCCGTTATTGCCAACGCTGTCGGTCGGGTCGACCGAGCCGGAAAGAATGGTGTTGCCGGCTGCTCCGGTATTTCCGGTGGCGCCCGTCGTACCCTTGGTGCCATTTACGCCTGCGGGCCCCGCCAGAGACACGCCCGCCGGCCACACGCCATTGGCCTTGGGCCCGAAGATCATCCAGGTGGCGGTATTGATATAGAAGTCCCCATCGTTGCCAATATTTGGACCGGGATCCGTGATCCCTGACAGAAGCGTATTGCGCTGGACGGTCGGAGACTGTGTGGTCGGCGTGGTCGGCTGCGTTCCCGTGCTCGTGGTAGTGGCGCTCGTTGGCGTGGAATCGCCCCCTCCTCCACAACCCGCCAACGCGATGGTCAGGCAGGCAAAGGACATTGCAGTCAGCTTCGCAGGATGTGTCATACGGCTCCCCCTTGTTCTGATTTCCCTGTACGCGTTGTTCAATGGCTCGCCATGAGCGCGACAACCGTATGGGTAACGTATCCCCTGACGTTACGTTGGAGAATCAACTGATCGTATGAGGCGTGGAGGGGTAGACTGACGTACAGGCGGGTTGGCTACCAGACGTCTTGGTGGACGACTTCGTCGCTTGATTTTGGGGAGGCAGGCAAATGACGAACATCTATGGAAGGCTCGGCGCGCTGGTCATCGCGATGGTTGTCATCCCGGCGCCCGGACTGGTCAGCGCCACTGAACAGGCGCAGCAACGCCGCGCTGGTCGCGACGTCCGCCAGGACACCCGCCAGGGCTCGCGCGAGACCAAACAGGATTGCCGCGCCGCGAACCAGAAAAGCAACTCGCATTGCCGACAGGACAAGCGGGACACCAAGCAGCAAGGGCGACAGACCGCCCGCGACATCAAGTACTGAAAGACTGAACACACCCGTTTCTGACCAGTCAGGGGCTCCGGCACGACCGCAGCCCCCGGGCCCTCCTTTTGCCGGCGTGACCTGAAGCCGGAAGCCCCCCGCGACGCCCAACCACACGGCCTCTTGCCCGGATCGGGGGATTTCGTGTTTGTCTTTTCTGCGATTGGCTGTATAGTTCTTCGACATATCGGAATATATAACCAAAAGGAGACAATAATGAACAGGAGTTTCCGAGTCCGGCTGCGACCGCTGCTGGCAACGCTGGCACTGGCGCCGGCGCTTTCATTCGCGCAAGACAAGTTCCCGAGCCGGCCGATCACCTGGATCGTGCCGTTTACCCCGGGAGGCATCACCGATACGGCATCGCGCACTATCGCCAAGAAGATGTCGGAAACGTTGAAACAGTCAGTGGTGGTGGAAAACCGCCCCGGTGCAGGCGGGATGGTCGGCACCGAAGTGGCGGCCCGCGCGCCAGCCGACGGCTACACATGGATCTATGGCACGCAGGGCACGATGGCGGCCAACCTGGCGCTGTACAGCAAGGTGCGCTACGACCCGTTGAAGGATTTCGCCCCCGTCCACGCGCTCTCCGAAACATCCACGATCATGGTCGTGAACGCCTCTCGCCCGTACAAGACGGTCAAGGAGCTGGTCGAATACGCGAAGCAGCATCCGGGCAAGGTCAACTTCGGTTCGGCTGGCGCCGGCACCGGCACGCATCTGAGCGCAGAGCTGTTCCAGGCCAGCGCTGGCGTGAAGCTGACCCACATTCCTTACAAGGGCAGCTCGCCGGCCATCAATGACCTGCTTGGCGGCACGGTGGACGTGATGTTCGACTATCCGAGCATCGTGCTGCCGTTCATCCAGAGCGGCAAGCTGCGTGCGCTCGCCACGACCGGCAAGGATCGTCTGGAGCTGCTGCCGAACGTGCCCACCATCGCCGAATCGGGATTCGCCATGGCGCAGGCCAGCAGCTGGTCCGGCATCCTGGTGCCAGCCGGCACACCGCCTCAGACCGTGGCGCTGATTTCGAAGGCAACGGAGGAAGCGCTGCGCGACCCCGAGGTACGAAAATCGATCGAGCCTTACGGCAGCATGCCGATGTACGGCCTCTCCGAAGCCAAGTTCGGCAGCTTCATCCAGGCCGAAATCGTGAAGTGGGGGGATGTGGTCAAGAAGTCCGGCGCCAAGCTGGACTGACCATCGGGACATCCGCAAGGACATCATCGTGGGGCGCGGGCAAGGCCGACGCCCCACGTGAAGTCAGGCCATGTTCAGGCCATGCCTTCCAGCGTCACAGGGAATCCGGGCAGCGGCCCGTTCTCGGTTTCCGTGATCCGCGCGCCCGATCTGTGTCGGGCTTGCGCGACAGCCTCCACCGCATCCAGCACCGGGAACACCGGCAGGTCCGCATTCGCCAGCCGCGCCATCAACGCATCGGCGTCATATTCCGCCACGCGCTCGGCCAGGCGCGTATTGATCCTCTCCGCATTCGCCGTCCGGGCGGCGTGGTCCACGCAACACGCGTCATTGGCGGCGAACAGGCTCAGCACGTCATTCAGACCGCGCCAGAAATGCTCCTCCAGCGCGGCGATGGTCAGATAGCGGCCATCCCTGCAACGGAACACGCCATAGGCTGGCTTGCCGCCCAGCATCGCGCGCTGTGCGTCAGGCGTGGCTGCGGCCTTCTGGCGGAACAGCCCCAGCCTCGGCGCCATCCAGTGCAGAACGCTGTCAGCGAGTGCCGCGTCGAGATACTGGCCACGTCCACTCACCGTGCGCTGGTAGAGCGCGGCCAGCAGCGCGGATAGCGCCATGGAAGCTCCGGCCAGATCCGCAATCGGCAGCATGGCCTGGTGCTCCGGAGCGCCACCGGGCGTGCCCGTCAGCGACAGCGCGCCCGCCGCAGCCAGATAGTTGATGTCATGCCCCGGCAGCAGCGCATGTGGGCCCTCTTGACCAAACCCGGTCAGCGACAGGTAGATCAGTCGGGGAAACTGCTCGCGTAGGCTCTCGTAGTCCAGCCCGAGCCGACGCATCACGCCCGGGCGATAGGACTCGATCAGAATGTCCGCCTGCGCGATCTGCGCCCGCACCTCGGCCAGTCCGCTGTCGCTCTTCAAGTCGCAATACAGGCTGTGCTTGCCACGGTTGAGCGCGGCGAACAGCCCCGGTGCCAGCCGCCGGGCATTGTCGCCGTGGGGTGGACGTTCGATCTTCATTACCTCGGCGCCCATCTCGACGAGCGTCTGCGTCAGGAACGGGCCGGGGAGCAGTTCGGTCAGGTCGACGACGCGTACGCCCGCGAGTGGCGGCGTGGCGGCTGCATCCGCCGCGTTCGCCGCATGGGTGGCATCGGACGTGCTCATTTCCCCCCCTCCCCTTGCTCCATCACGATCACCGCATCGAGCGGCAATGCGCCCTCTCCAGCAACGCCGACCCATACCGGGTTCAGATCCATCTCGACCAGATGGTCACCATGCGCGACGACAAAGTCCGAGACTTTCACCAGCAGCGCCGTCAGCGCGGCGATGTCGCGCCGTGGCTTGCCTCGCACGCCATCGAGCAGCGCGAAGCAGCGCACCTCGCGAATCATGGCCTCGGCCTCCGTGGCCGACAGCGGCAACATCCGGCGCGATACGTCCTTGAAGACTTCCACGTAGATCCCGCCGAGACCGAAGGTCAGGATGTGCCCAAACACCGGATCGCGCGACACGCCAATCAGGATCTCCAGTCCACCCGGCGCGGCCATGTGTTCCAACAGAATTCCGTCGATACGCGCATCGGGCATATTGCGCTTGACCGACGTGTGAATGCTCTCCCATGCCGCTTCGAGTCCCGCATCATCGTGAATGCCGACCACCACGCCGCCAACATCCGACTTGTGCTGGATCTGCTCGCTCACCACCTTGGCCACAAGCGGATACCCCACCTCGCGCGCCAGCTCACGTGCCTGCTCCAGCGTGGCCGCTACGCGGGACACCGGAATAGCGATGCCGGCCGCACGCAGCATCGCCTTGCCCTCTGGCTCAGACAGGGCCCGAGTCGGCACATCGGCAACGGGCCGCGCCGCCGTCTGCATCAGCGGCTTGAAGTCGATATCGGCGCGGGCGCGCCAGCTCGCGTAACCCATCCAGCGCTCCACGGCCTTGACCGCCTTGCTGATGCTGCGCACGGGCGCCAGGCCTGCATCGGCAAACACCTTGTAGGCCCCGCCCTGACGCTCGCTCATCCAGATCGGCAACATCGGCACCGGGCTCCCTTTCTGCACGTCGGCCGTGATGTCGGCAGCGAGCTTGGTGATGTCGCCATACTCGAGCGCCTGCGGCAGCAGTACCAGCGACACGCCCGGGTCATTGCAGACCGCCTGCAGGCACGTGCGTGCCAGCTCCGGCTTTGCCATCACCGCGGTGGTGGTGTCGATGGGGTTGTCGATTGCGGCATACGACGGCAGCGCGTCGCGCAGTACGGCAAGTGTCTCCGGCGCGAACTCCGCCAGTTTCAATCCGGCGTTGCCGACCATGTCGGCGCACAGTGCCGCCGTGCCGCCCGATCCCGAATAGATGGCCAGTGCGCCGCCCTGACGCGGCATGCCGCGCGCGAACAGCCAGGCGGTGTCGATCAATTCGTCGATGTCATCCACCTCCACCACGCCAAGCTGCGCGAACACGGCGCTGTTGACCTCCGCCGAGCCGGTGATCGACGCCGTGTGCGACTGCGCCGCCTTGCGGCCGTACTCGGAGCGTCCCACCTTCAGCACCACCACCGGCTTGCCCTTGCGCGCCGCGTGCTGCACGGCGGCGACGAACTTGCGGCCATCGTTGACGCCTTCGAGCAGCGTGGCGATGACCTTGATATCCGGCGCGTCGGCCATGTAGTGGATGAAGTCGCTCACCTGCAAATCGACCTCGTTGCCGCTGGAACTCCAGAGCGCCACGCCGATGCCACGGTCCATCGCCTGCAGCACATTGCGGCCCAGGCCGCCACCCTGCGTGGCCAGCCCAACTGGCCCGCCGCGAAGATCGTGCCGGAACGAAGGCGAGAACGTGAAGCCGAGACGCTCCGTGATATTGGTCAGGCCCGGGCAATTCGGTCCGTAGATGCGCATGCCCGTGCGCGCCACGATCTCCTTCATGGTCTGCTCGGCAGCCTTGCCTTCCTCACCGGCTTCGCCGAAGCCCGAGGTCAGGATGATCGCGAAGCGCACCCCTTTCTCGCTGCACTGTTCCAGCACCGCGAGCACGTGCTCGGCGGGCACCGCTACCAGAGCGGTGTCGGGCACGGCCGGCAGCGATGCCACATCGGGCCATGCCTTGCGCCCGGCCACTTCCGGTTTGGTCGCGTTGACCAGATAGACGTCGCCTTTGAAGTCGGAATGGTCCATCAGATTCTCGAGCGCGCGCGCGCCAATGCTGCCGCTGCGGTCGCTGGCCCCAACCAGGGCGATGGAACGCGGGCTGACGAGCCGCGACAGGTCTTGGTATGTCTCCATATTTGTTCTCTCTTTGCGGAAGTCTGTGGAGCCCGACGAGGCGCTGATGTGCTGATGTGCTGATGCGCCGATCCACCACCACGCCGGGCGGAAAAGGGGACTGCTGTGCCGATCAGGCAATCGCCGACATGCCCAGAATCTCGCGGCCGACGATCAAGGTCTGTACCTCCGTGGTCCCCTCGGGAATCGTGCCGCCACGCGTGTCGCGGAAGATGCGCTCGATCGGATAGTCGGTGGCGTAGCCCAGACCGCCATGCACCTGCAGCGCCATGCTGGCTACTTCGTGCGCGGCCTCGGTCGCATACAGCTTGGCGATCGACGCAGAGACACGCGTGTCCTCGCCACGGTCGAGCGCCATTGCGGCGCGATACCCGAGCGCGCGAGCGGCTTCCACCCGGATCGTCATGTCCACGATCATCTTCTGCACGAGCTGAAAGCTGCCGATGGCACGGCCGAACTGCGTGCGCGTCTTGGCATAGTCCGTAGCCAGATCCAGCGCGGACTGCGCCGCGCCCACAGCGCCCATCGCGATATTGACGCGCGCGCCATCCAGGCCCTGCAGCATGCGCTTGAGTGCCCCGCCTTCTTCGCCGAGCAGGTTCTCGCGCGGCACACGCACGTTATCGAAACCGAGTTCGGCGGTGCCGGTACTGCGCAGCACCATGGTGTCCACGCGACGCACCTCGTAGGGGCTGACCTCGCGCTCCACCAGGAACGTCGACAGCTGGCCTTCGCAGTTGTCGCTATAGGTGCGCGCCACCACGATGCCAAAGTCGGCAAATGCGCCGTTGGTGATCCAGAGCTTGCGGCCGTTGAGCACGTAGTGTTCGCCCTTCAGGTCGGCGCGCGTCTGGATCTGCGCGATATTGGAACCGGTGCCAGGCTCGCTGATCGCTGTGAACACCTTGCGCTCGCAGGCCAGCAACGGCTCGAGGAAGCGGGCCTTCTGGTCCGGCGTGCCGACGGCGGCAAGCTTGGCGATCGGTCCGTTGGTGATGTTCAGGATGGTGCGTAGCGAAAGCCAGGCATAGCCGGCCTCTTCCATCATCATCGCCCAGGTGAGCTGATCCAGCCCCATCCCGCCCTGTTCCTCCGACAGGCGCCCGCCGATGTAGCCAAACTGCGCCAGCCCCTTCAGGATCTCGAACGGAAACGTCTTCTCCTGATCATGCCGGCTGATCAGCGGAGCGACCTCCGCCTGCATGAATCGGCGAATGTTGTCGCGCAGCAGTCGCTGCTCTGGCGTGGCTTCGAAAAACATGGATGTCTCCTGTAGTAGTCCGGTTGGGAAATGCATCCGGCGCCAGCGGCATCATCGCCAGGCACCGTCGAAACAAAGCCGGACACAGGAGCGGTCCCATGTGCCGGCCTAATCCTTCTGGGCGGTCGGGAAAACCAGATCCCGCGCTGCCTCGATTACCTCCAGGTACTCGTCCTTGCGGCGATTGAATCGTTCGGTGGGGCCCGCCAGCGAGATGGCGAACGGCTCGTCACCGATGCGCCCGGCTACCGCGATGGCCGTCACCCCTTCTCCGCCCTCGTCCTCGACCCACGCCCAGCCGCGCTCGCGCACTTCGGCGACCTGCTTTTCCAGCACGACCGGATTGATTTCCGTCTTCGGCCCCAGCTTGGGCAGCGCGCGCAGGCGCAACTGCCGCGCGGCGTCTTCCGGCGGCAGCACCGCCAGCAACGCCTTGCCGAGCGCCGTGGCGTGCAAGGCCAGACGCTTGCCAACGCGCAGCACGTAACGCAGTTCGTAGCGGCTTTCCTGGAAGCCGGTCACCCGCACGTAGGCGCCGTCCAGCCGGCCGCACAGCGAGGTCTCGCCCGTCTTGCCGGTGAGGAACTCGGTGGCCTCCGCCGCCACGGCAGCCAGCGGATCGTTGCCCGCAATGGCCTCGCAAATCGAATGGAGCCGCATCGTGGGATAGAAGCGGCGCGTGCGCGCGGTACGCATCAGGTACCCCGTCTCGGTCAACGTATGCAGCAGGTCCGAGCAACTGCTCTCTGGCAGGTCGAGCAGGCGCGCAAGTTCCGAATTGGAGAGCTCGCGCTTTTCGCGCGAGAACACCTCGAAGACGGCAAGGCTGCGCGCGGCAGCAGGAACAAAGCTAGGCATGGGTTCTCCGAAATCTCGTATTGAAAAGGCGACATCCGCCCAAACCGCACAGTCTACGAGATTTCGTACGCGTTTCCGTGTTTGACAGGGGATCTTACTACGATATACTGAATACTAATCCGACCTATCGTAGTTACGCAAGATAAAGATCGGCCGATGGCACCGGCGATGGCGCGCCGACATACAAGGCACCCGCGCCTCGATGGACAAACAGACACTGAAGAGGAGACACGATGCAGACTGCGGAATCCCGCTCGCCTGAAACACAAGCAGCGCCAAGCCTGGCCGTCCTGCGCTGCGGCGCATGCGGCAAGCCCACCTACCCCGCTTCTGCCTATGGCTGCCAGTACTGCGGCGCCGAGCCCGAGCGCGGCACGGTGGAACAGATGCCGGCGCGAGGCACGCTGCGCAATTACGTGACCGTTCATGCGCCGCTGGTGCGCGACATGCCACCGCCGTTCGTCGTCGGCGAGGTCGACTTTGCGGAAGGCATTCGCGAAGAGGTCCTGCTCGACGTCGCCAGCGAAACGGAGCTGGCCCCAGGCATGACGGTTCAGGGCGTGATCCGCGCCGACGCTCCGTGCGGCGACCGCTACCCGCTGCGCTTCGTACCCGCCAGCCAGGAGGTGCAACGATGAACCGCCTGCTGCAGCAAACCTCGGTCTATGTCATCGGCATCGGCCTGCATCCGTACCAGTTCGCGTCGGATACCCCCTATGTCAGCCTTGGCCTGCGCGCGATGCGCGAGGCACTGGCCGACGCCGGCATCGCCTGGCCCGAGGTGCAGAGCGCCTACGTGGGCACCTCGGCAATCGGCATGGCAACGGGACGCGTGATGTTCCGCCACCTGGGCTCTACCGGCCTGGCCGTCACACAGGTGGAGAGCGCCTCGGCATCGGGCTGCTCGGCGTTCCGCCAGGCGTGCCTGGAAGTGGCAAGCGGCGTCTCGGACGTGGTAGTGGCAATCGGCGTCGACAAATTCGGCGATGGCCGCAAGGCCGCCGACAAGGACGGCCTGCCGCACCTTGCGCCCACCGCGACCATGCCGCCCGTGAAGTTCGCGCTGATGGCGCATGAATACCTGCGCCAGCACGGGCTGAAGCCCGAAGCAATGGCACGCGTCGCGGTGAAGAACCACGGCAACGCAGCGCTCAACCCATATGCGCAGTTCCGCAAGGCTCGTACGCTCGAGCAGGTCATGGCTTCGCCCAAGGTGGTGGGTGACCTGACGGTGCAGCAGTGCTGCCCGCGTGGCGATGGTGCCGCAGCCGTGATCGTGGTGTCCGAGGCCGCGATCAAGCGGCTCGGCCTGGACAAGCGCCGCGCCGTGCGCGTGCTGGCATCGGTGGCGAACAGCGAGGAACTGGAACGCGGCGATTCGTCTGCAGCCGTCGACATGGTGCGCAAGTCCACCGCGATGGCGTACGAGCAGGCCGGCGTCGGCCCGCGCGACCTGAACCTGGTGGAGTTGCACGAGGCCTTTTCGATCGAGGAACTGGTCTACACCGAAGCGATGGACCTGTGCGCGCCCGGAGAAGGTGCGGCATGGCTCGAACGCGGCGCTTCGGCCATTGGCGGCGAATGCGCGGTCAATGCTTCGGGTGGCCTGCTCGGCATGGGCCATCCGACCGGACCGACCGGCATCGGGCAGATCGCCGAAATCACGCGCCAGATTCGCGGCGAGGCACATGGACGGCAGCACCCCGGCGCACGCCTTGGGCTCGCCCACATGATCGGGCTCGGCTCGGTGGCCTTCGCGCACATTCTGGCGGCATCGCACTGACCGCGCGAATGCACCGGCCGCGAGCACGGCTGGCGCATCCGTCGCGCACATCATTCCAGGCAAGGAGACAAGGATGCAATTCGAAACCCTGTTGTACGAAGTGGTCGAGGGCGTGGCCATCATCCGGCTGAACCGCCCGGATCGCATGAACACACTCGGCGGCACCATGAAACCGGATCTCGCCCGCGCGTTCTTCGAGTTGGCGCGTAACGACACCAGCGTTCGCTGCGTAGTGCTGACCGGCACCGGCGACAGAGCATTCTGCGCGGGCGCCGACATCAAGGAACGCGCCGGCGGCACGGCCCACCCCGCCGACTACTACGTCACGCAGCAACGCACGCACGAGCTGTTTCGTGGCATCGAGGAATTCGAGAAGCCGGTGATCGCCGCCATCAATGGCGTGGCGCTCGGCGGCGGCCTGGAACTGGCCCTGTGTGCCGACATCCGGCTGGCCGCCAAATCGGCACGATTCGGCCTGCCAGAGATCAAGCTCGGCGTCATTCCCGCGGCTGGCGGCACGCAGCGCCTGCCGCGCGTGGTGGGTCCCGCCATCGCCAAGGAACTGATCTTTACCAGCGAACTGATCAACGCCGACGCCGCGAAAGACATCCGCCTCGTGAATCGCGTGATCGACGACGAAAAGCTGATGGACGCGGCACTGACGATGGCCAGGCGCATCGCCGCGCAACCACCGCTGGCCGTGCGCTTCGCCAAGCGGTCGGTCAACCTGGGCATGCAGGGCTCGGTCGACATGGGCCTGCAGTTCGAATGCTACGGCGCGGCCATGGTGATGGACAGCGAGGACAGGAAGGAAGGGATGCGCGCATTCGTCGAGAAACGCGAGCCCCGGTTCGTCGGGCGCTGATCCGCACGCGAACGGTATCGAAACACGGAACATCGAAAACTGGAGGAGTACGGCATGGAACTGCATCTGCAAGGCAAGGTGGCATTGGTAACTGGCGGCGGACAAGGCGTGGGCCGACGCATCTGCCTGGAACTCGCCGGCGAAGGCGTCAACGTGGTGATCAACGACTACTTCCTGGAGCGCGCGCAGGCGGTGCAAAAGGAGATCGAATCAGCGGGCGGCCAGGCATTGGCCGTGCAGGCAGACATCGGCGACTCGGAACAGGTGGAACGCATGTTCGCGGCGGCGCGTGAACGCTTCGGCGACGTCGATATCCTGGTGAACAACGCCGGCGTGACCGTGGCGCGTCGCACCAAGGGCGGCATGCCCCCAACGTTCATGGAAATGCCGGTCGAAGACTGGAAGGAAGTCGTCGACCTGAACGTCTACGGCGTGATGAACTGCTGCCACAGCGCCCTGCCCGGCATGCAGCGCAAGGGCGGCGGCAAGATCGTCAACATCATGTCCGAAGCCGGACGCGTCGGCGAGGCACGCCTGGCGGTCTACTCGGGCGCCAAGGCTGCCATGCTCGGCTTCGCGAAGGCGATCGCGCAGGAGCACGGCCGTGACCGCATCAACGTGAACACCATCGCACTGGGCGCGGTGTCGCACGAGGGCATCGCCAACGGCCCGCTGCATCCGTCGTCCACCCCCGAGACCGACGACCGCCTCAAGAAAATGCTCGGCGCCTACCCGATCGCACGCGGACTCGGCAGGCTGTCGCGGCCGGAGGACATCTCGGGTGTGGTGGCTTTCCTGGCATCGGATCGCGCAGCCTTCATCACCGGCCAGAGCCTCGGTGTGAACGGCGGCTACGTGATGCTCTGAAGCCAGCTTCTCTGGCTCGCACCGCATCCTGACGTCCGACCGAGGAGAACACATGAGTCCGGCAGCATCCGGCCACGCGGCCGAACACATCTTCCAGACGCGCCTGACGGCGCTGCTGGATATCCGCTATCCGATCCTGCTGGGCGGCATGCAACTCCTCGGCACGTCCGATGTGGTGGCGGCCGTTGTCAACGCGGGAGCGATGGGGTTCATCACGGCGCGCTCCTTCCCGACCCTCGAAGCCTTTCGCGCCGACCTGCGCCGTTGCCGCACGCTGACCCGGGGCAGGCCCTTTGGTGTCAACGTCACGCTCTCGGCTCGCGAGGATCGAAACCAGTTGGCCGCAGCATGGATCGACGTGGCGCTGGACGAAGGCGTGCGCGTGTTCGAGAGCGCGGGCATGTCGCCCGAGCGACTGGTCGCGCCGATCCATGCCGGCGGTGGCCTGCTGATCCACAAGTGCCCGAGCGTGCGCCACGCGGTCACAGCGCAGCGGCTTGGCGTGGATGCCGTCGCGCTGGTCGGGCTCGAGGAAGGGGGACACCCTGGCGCCAACCAGTTGTCGGCCTTCGTCAATGGCCCGTTTGCGCTGGAGCGTGTGGAGATCCCGCTCGTGATCGGCGGCGGCATCGGCAGCGGCCGTCAGATTGCGGCCGCGCTGGCGCTTGGCGCCGATGGCGTGGTGATGGGCAGCCGCTTCATGGTGGCCACGGAGATCGCCACCCACCGCGCGCTAAAGGAACGCATCGTCGCCGCCGACGAGCGCTGCTCGGTTGCCATCCTGCGCAGCCTGAACGATACCTGGCGCGTGCTCGACAACGCTGCCGCGCGCGAGGTGCAACGCCTCGAAGCCGAAGGCGCCCGCTCGCACGCGGCATTCGGCGACCTTATCCTGTCGTCGCGCACCCAGGAACGCGTGTACCTGGGCGGCGATACCGACGCCGGCATCGTCTCGCTCGGCCCGGCCGCCGGCTTCGCCGATGCAATCGAGCCGGCGGGGAAGATTGTCGAGCGATTGGTGGAAGGGGCGTGTGCGGCCTGGGGGGCGATGACAAGGCGGGTGGAACGGACGTGGGCTTGAGCCCTTGATCGACGTTTTGGTCGATCTACCGGCAGAGACAGGCCAGAAACAGGCCAGAAACAGAAAAGGGGTTACGGCATAAACCGTAACCCCTTCGCATTTACAACATCAGTGGTGGGCCTCCCGTGAGTCGAACACGGCACCAACGGATTATGAGTCCGCTGCTCTAACCAGGCATGAGCTAGAGGCCCTTGAAAGGCGTTAGTTGCCTTCCAGGAAGCTCTTCAGCTTGTCGGAGCGGCTCGGGTGGCGCAGCTTGCGCAGTGCCTTTGCCTCGATCTGGCGGATACGTTCGCGCGTCACGTCGAACTGCTTGCCGACTTCCTCGAGCGTGTGGTCGGTGCTCATTTCGATGCCGAAACGCATGCGCAGCACCTTGGCTTCGCGCGGCGTCAGGCTGTCGAGCACGTCCTTGACCACGTCGCGCATGGAGCCATGCAGCGCAGCCTCGGCCGGGGCCAGCGTGTTCGTGTCTTCGATGAAGTCGCCCAGATGCGAATCGTCGTCGTCACCGATCGGCGTTTCCATGGAGATCGGTTCCTTGGCGATCTTCATGATCTTGCGGATCTTGTCCTCGGGCATCTCCATCTTCTCGGCCAGCGTTGCCGGATCCGGCTCATTGCCGGTTTCCTGCAGGATCTGGCGCGAGATCCGGTTCATCTTGTTGATCGTTTCGATCATGTGAACCGGAATACGGATGGTACGAGCCTGGTCGGCGATCGAGCGCGTGATGGCCTGGCGAATCCACCACGTGGCGTAGGTGGAGAACTTGTAGCCGCGACGGTATTCGAACTTGTCCACCGCCTTCATCAGGCCGATGTTGCCTTCCTGGATCAGATCCAGGAACTGCAGGCCGCGGTTCGTGTACTTCTTCGCGATCGAGATCACCAGACGCAGGTTGGCCTCGGTCATTTCACGCTTGGCTTCGCGGGCGCGCTTCTCGCCTTCGGACATCTTGCGATTGACGTCCTTCAGTTCCTTCAGCGGCAGCACCACGCGCGACTGCAGGTCGATCAGCTTCTGCTGCAGCTCGTGCACGGCCGGCACGTTACGCTCGACGATCGTGCTGTACGACTTGCCGTCGGCCACGATGGTCTGGATCCAGTCCAGGTTCGTCTCGTTGCCCGGGAAACGGGCCACGAAGTCGGCGCGCGGCATGCCGCACTTGTCGACAACGATATTCAGGATGGCGCGTTCCAGCTTGCGCACTTCGTCCACCTGGCCACGCAGCGTGTCGCACAGACGCTCGACATTACGCGCGGTGAAGCGAATGCTCATCAGTTCGGCCTGGATAGCTTCCTGGGCCTTCACGTACGGCTTCGACTTGTAGCCTTCCTTTTCGAAGGCACGGCGCATCTTGTCGAACTGCTCGGCGATCACGCGGAATTTTTCCAGCGCGGCAACCTTCAGTTCCTCGAGCTGGCGAGCCGACGCACCGGCGCCACCGCCGCTTTCGTCGTCTTCCTCTTCGCCGTCGTCGCCGTCTTCGTCCGAATCCTCGTCCTCGTCATCGGCAGCTACCGCCTGGGCCGGGGAGTTGTCCTGGACTTCCTCTGCGTTCGGGTCGATCAGGCCATCGACGAACTCGTCGATCTTGATCTCTTCGTTCGCCACGCGCTCGGCGCTGGCCAGGATTTCGGAGATCGTGACCGGGCAGGCCGAGATCGCCATCACCATGTCCTTCAGGCCCGCTTCGATGCGCTTGGCGATCTCGATTTCGCCTTCGCGCGTCAGCAGTTCCACGGTACCCATTTCACGCATGTACATGCGGACCGGGTCGGTGGTGCGGCCGAATTCGGAGTCCACGGTCGACAGGGCGGCTTCGGCTTCTTCCTCGGCCTCTTCCTCGCTCGTGGCGGACGGTGCGTTGTCGTTGAGCAGCAGCGTCTCGGCATCCGGCGCCTGTTCGTAGACGGCGATACCGATGTCGTTCAGCGTGGCGACCAGCGTGTCGATCGTTTCCGAATCGACCATGTCGTCCGGCAGGTGATCGTTGATTTCCGCATAGGTCAGGTAGCCACGCGATTTGCCGAGCTTGATCAGCGCCTTGAGCTTCTGGCGACGGATCTCGAGCTCTTCCTCGCTACCAGCCTGATTCGACGATGCAAATTCCTTGAGCAGGGCCTTTTCCTTGGCCTTGCGGTCCTTGGCTTTCTGCTTTTCGGTCTTGGGCGCAGCGGCAGGGGTAGCCGGCGCGTCGTTGTCGTAAAACTCTTCAGTCACGTCTTCGATGGTGCTGTCGTCTTGCTGCATCTCGGCCTTGGGCTTGCGGCCACGCTTTTTCGGCTCCGGCTTGACGGCCGGAGCGGCGGGACGCTCGGATGCAACGGGTGCGGGAGTCGCGGCACGGGCCTTGGGCGTCGCGGCAGTGGTGGTGCCTGCCTTGGCGCCTCCACTCCGTGTGCCGGCCGTCGTTGCCGCACGCTTGCTCTCGACTTCGGTATTCTGCTGTTTCGCCACGGTGATACTCTTGCCTTTCACTGGTGCAGCGGCGCTCTTGCCGCTTGTATTGGCGCTCTTGCCGCTCTCGCGTGCCGAAGTCGAGGGCTTTGTATTTTCGGATGTGCGATTCCTGGCGGAAGTGGTTCCGGCGGGCGCAGTTGCGCTCCGCGCGGATTTTGCTGGCGCAGACCGGGCTGATGTCGTCCTGACTGACGCGGTCGATGTCTTCGCCGCCGTTGTTTTCACGGACGCCTTGCCGCTCCCTGATTGGGGAGCTTTGGAGGGCGCCTTCACGGCTACCCCTTCGGTTGCTTTGGCCTTTGCCATTGGCACGCTCACTTTCGCCAGTAATGGGAAGAAAGATTTCGCAATCCAAACCGGGCATTGTAGCACGTCACCAACCCCCGGCTTCCTGTCAGGTTGTGTTTTCACCTGAAAAATCAAGGCTTAAGCAGTTTGGCCGCCAATTTTTCCATCGGTTCAGGCCACGTGCTCAACTGCTCACGCCGAAAATCGGTTCAACTATCCTCCATGGCGGCGGGCCGCCAGCCCATTTGCCTGCGCCGCTGCACTTCGCGCGATAGCCAGAGATATCGCGCCTTGGTCTCTTCGTCGGCCATGCCCGCGCTCACCATGGTCTCGAGCGCCTTCTGCTCGCGCTCCAGCGGCTCGGCCAGCAACTTGTGGACGGCGCCGTCGAACTCATGCGTCGCCGGCTCCTCTTCGATTTCCTCGCGCAGTACCACCGTGCGTGCGCTCGCGTAGACATCGGCGTAGGGCGTTTGCGCCAACTGCTCGCTGAAGGCCGCGAAGTTCACCTCACCCTGAATGCCGTCGCAAGCGGACACCAGGTAGCCCAGCGCCTCGGATCCGGAGTGCTGGGGGTCAAGCAGCAATGCGCGTGCGTCCCCATCGAGCCGGGCCGCCAGCGACGGGTAGCACATCAGCAACTGGATCACGCGCTGTTCGAGCCCCGTCGGCGCCTGACGCCGCGCGCGCGGGCGCGGCTGAGCGAATCGACCAACCCGTGAGGAATCGCTGCCCAGGCCACAAATCGCCTCGATCTCGGCCGGCGTGGTGCTTGTGGTATCGGCAAGTTCGCGCACGATCTGCAGCCGCAAGCCACCGGCAGGCATCGCCTGGAGCAGCGGCTTGGCCTCGTACTGCGCGCGGGCACGGCCTTCGGGCTGGCGCAGATCCTGATCTTCCGTGACGATTTGCAGCAAGAAGCGCGACAAAGGCATCGCGTTCTGAACCTGGCGCGCGAACGCGTCGGTTCCCTCCTCGCGGACGTAGCTATCCGGGTCGTGTTCGGCCGGCAGGAAAAGGAAGCGGATCGTCTTGTTATCCGCCACGTGCGGCAGGCAGGCTTCCAGCGCGCGGCGCGCGGCACGGCGGCCAGCGGCGTCACCATCGAACGAGAACACCACGGCGTCGGTCTGGCGCATCAGCTTCTGCACATGAACCGGCGTGCAGGCCGTGCCAAGTGTGGCGACGGCATTGGCAAACCCGAGCTGAGCCAGCGCGACCACATCCATGTAGCCTTCTACCACCAACACGTAGCCATTTTCGCGGATTGCGTGACGCGCCTCGAACAGACCGTAGAGCTCCGTTCCCTTGCTGAAGAGCGGCGTTTCCGGGGAATTCAGGTACTTTGGCTCGCCCCGCCCCATCACGCGGCCGCCAAATCCGATCACATTGCCCTTCGTATTGCGGATCGGGAACATGATCCGATCGCGGAAGCGGTCGTAGCGACGCGGCTTGCCATCGGCATCACGTTTGTCCTGAGATTCGATCAGCAGCCCGGCCTCCACCAGCGGGCCGGCGATGGCGTCATCGCGATAGCTTCCGAACACGGTCTCCAGCCCTTGCCAGTCGTCCGGCGCGTAGCCAAGACCGAAGTGAGCGGCAATCTCGCCGGTCAGGCCACGACCCTTGAGGTACTGGATGGCCTGCGGGGCGCCGCGCAACTGCTTCTTGTAGAAGTCAGTGGCACGCGTCATGGCATCTGTCAGCGCCAACGACCTGGCTTGCTGCTCTGCCCGCTGGGCGGGTGGCAGGCTATTGCGCTCCTCCGGCACGGACAGGCCGACCGACTGGGCCAGCTCGCGCACCGCGTCCGGGTAGGACTGCCCCGAGTACTCCATCAGGAACCCGATGGCGGATCCATGCGCGCCGCAGCCGAAGCAGTGATAGAACTGCTTGGTCGGCGATACGGTAAAGGACGGGGACTTCTCGTTATGGAACGGGCACAGGCCCATGAAGTTGGCGCCGCCCTTCTTCAACTGCACGTACTTGCCCACCACATCGACAATGTCGACGCGGTTGAGCAGGTCCTGAATAAAGGATTGCGGAATCACCCGACTGACCGTCCTGATGGCACGGCCTGCCGGGCAAAACGCCGGCGGCCGTTTCGAAGTTCTCTGGAATACGTGACCGGGGCGTCGCCCGGCGGCTATCGAATCATTGTAGTGCAGATGCAACGCGCCACTTGGGATTGCTGACATCTACGCGCAATTTTCATCAACGCGCAGACAACATCACGCATTACATCTGCTGACGGCAATGATTCTGACCGATGAGAGGCTTACTTCGGCGCGAGCGCGGCCTTCACCAGCCCGGAAACCGCGGTCATGTCGGCACGGCCGGCCAGGCGGGCCTTCACCAGGCCCATGACCTTGCCCATGTCCTGCGGACCGGCTGCGCCGCTTTCGGTCACGGCCTTCTGAACCTCGGCAGCCACTTCCGCGTCGGAGAGCTGTGCCGGCATATAGGCTACCAGCACGTCGAGTTCGGCCTTTTCCTTGGCAACCAGATCATCGCGGCCCGCCTGCTCGAACTGGGAGATCGAGTCCTTGCGCTGCTTGATCATCTTGTCGATCACGGCGGTGATGCCAGCGTCGTCCAGTTCGATGCGTTCGTCCACCTCGCGCTGCTTGATGGCCGCCAGCAGCAGGCGGACGGTGCCGAGACGCTCGGCTTCACGGGCACGCATGGCGGCCTTCATGTCATCGTTGATGCGGGCTTTGAGGGACATGGCAATCTTCCGAAAAGTTGGATTACGCGCCAGCAACGGACGCGAGCGGGGCAAACCCGACCATAACGCAAAAACCCGCCGGAGCCATGCTCACAGCGGGTTTCGTGCTGACGCTAAGACACGGTCAGTATAGCTTCTTCGGCAGCATCTGGCTGCGCAGGCGCTTGTAATTGCGCTTGACGGCGGCGTCGCGCTTGCGTTTGCGTTCGGCGGTGGGCTTCTCGTAAAACTCCCGCGCCCGCAGTTCGGGGAGCAGGCCATTCTTCTCGATGGTGCGCTTGAAGCGACGCAGCGCAACTTCAAACGGTTCATTTTCCTTAAGGCGAATCGTCGTCATATGGCGGCCGAAATGCAATGAGAAAACCGGGTGGGATTGCGCCGGCACCGCGCCGGCGGCTTTACGAGAGCGACGATTCTAGCGCAAGGTCTGCCAAGCTGCACATGAGGGCCGGCACGAGGGCCAACATGCGGGCCGACACATGCTGCCTACGCAACAGCGCCTGCGCCGCGAGCCGCCTCGGCCACGGCTTCCCCAGCCGCCACCGCCGATGCCCAGGCCCACTGGAAGTTGTAGCCGCCGAGCCATCCGGTCACGTCCACGACCTCGCCAATGAAATAAAGTCCGTCGACTTCCCGCGCCATCATCGTGTTCGACGACAGTCCGCGCGTATCGACACCACCCAGTGTCACTTCGGCCTTCTTGTAGCCCTCGGTGCCGGACGGCACCAGGCGCCAACGATTCAGCGATTCGCCCAGTTGGCGCAGTGCCTTGTCCGGCATATCGGCCACGGATTGCGTGCCTTGCAGCCCCACCGCCGCGCACCATGCGTCGGCCAGTCGCGACGGCAGACGCTCGCCCAGCAGATTGTTCAGATGCTTACGGCTGCTCTTCTTGTGCCCGATCAACCACGCGGCGGCGTCCTCGCCATCGAACAGGTCAATCTCGATCGGCGTTCCGGGGCGCCAGTAGCTGGAGATCTGCAGCACCGCCGGCCCGGACAAGCCCCGATGCGTCCACAGCAGGTCTTCCTTGAACGTGCCCGCGGTCTTGCCGCTGCCCGTGGATATATCGACTTCCATCGACACCCCCGCCAAGGGCACGAACGGCTGCCACGCCTGGCCGTCGAACGTCAGCGGTACCAGGGCCGGTCGCGTGTCGATGATTTTCAGGCCGAACTGACGGGCGATGGCATAGCCGAAGTCCGTTGCGCCGATCTTCGGGATCGACAGCCCGCCGGTAGCGACCACCAGCGCGCCGGCTCGCACCGTGCCCTGGGATGTCAGCAACAGGTAGTCGGCACCCTCGCGGCGGATCTCATGGATGCTGCAGCCGGTCTGCCAGCGCACGCCGCCAGCCTCGCACTCAGCGCGCAGCAGGTTGATCACGTCTTCGGCGCTGTCATTGCAGAACAGTTGGCCGCGATGCTTCTCGTGCCAACCAATGTCGTAGCGGCGCATCAGCGCCAGGAAATCTTGCGGCGTGTAGCGCGCCAGCGCCGAGCGGCAGAAATGGGGGTTGGACGACAAATAGTTGGCCGGGCTGGCCTGGAGATTCGTGAAATTGCACCGCCCGCCGCCGGAAATACGGATCTTCTCCGCCAGCTTCGTGGCGTGGTCGATCAACACCACGCGCGCGCCGCGCTGCCCGGCCACGGCGGCACACATCATGCCGGCGGCTCCCGCGCCCAGCACCGCCACATCGAACCGGTCTTGTCTGCCCTGAGTCATGCCACCCCTTCAACGAAGCCCGGATTGTATCGAAATGCGGGCCCGCGAGCGCGCCTGGCCCCGGTGTGCTACCCTGCTGGCCTTCAGATTTTGCCGGCACGATCGCTGCAGATGCCTGCACGGGCGCTGCCAGCCGCACCAGAAACGCCATGCTTGTCCTCGGTATCGAATCCTCCTGTGACGAAACCGGGCTGGCCCTCTACGACACCGAGGCCGGCCTGCTCGCGCACGCGCTGCACTCGCAGATCGCCATGCATCGCGAATACGGCGGCGTGGTGCCCGAACTCGCATCACGCGACCATATCCGGCGCGTGCTGCCGCTGTTGCAGCAGGTACTGGACGATGCGGGCCGCACGCGCGCGGACATCGACGCCATCGCTTACACGCAGGGCCCCGGACTGGCCGGCGCGCTGCTGGTGGGCGCATCGGTGGCCAATGCGCTGGGCTTCGCGCTCGGCGTGCCGATGATCGGCGTGCACCACCTGGAAGGCCATCTGCTCTCGCCACTGCTGACGAGTGCCCCGCCGCCGTTCCCGTTCGTGGCGCTGCTGGTGTCTGGTGGGCACACCCAGCTCATGGAAGTAAAGGGCATCGGCGACTACAAGCTGCTCGGCGAAACGCTCGACGACGCCGCCGGCGAAGCATTCGACAAGACCGCCAAGCTGCTGGGCCTCGGGTATCCGGGCGGCCCGGAAGTGTCGCGGCTGGCGGAATTCGGCAACCCCGGCGCCTTCGAACTGCCGCGGCCGATGCTGCATTCTGGCAATCTCGATTTCTCGTTCGCTGGCCTCAAGACCGCCGTGCTGACGCAGACACGCAAGCTCAGCAATGCCTGTGAGCAGGACCGCGCCAATCTGGCGCGCGCGTTCGTCGATGCGATCGTCGACGTACTGGCCGCCAAGTCGTTCGCCGCGCTCAAGCAGACCGGCGACAAGCGGCTCGTGGTTGCGGGCGGCGTGGGCGCGAATCGGCAACTGCGCGAACGGCTCAATGAGATGGGCAAGCGCCGCAAGGTCGAGGTGTTCTACCCCGATCTGGCGTTCTGCACTGACAATGGCGCGATGATCGCGTTTGCCGGCGCGATGCGCCTGAAGGCCGCGCCGGAGCTTGCCCGGCACGGCTACGACTATGGCGTGACGCCACGGTGGGATCTGGCCGATATCCGCCTGCCCGAGGCCCGGACTTCGTAGAAAAGCTCTAATCGAGCTGACATCCAGACACATGGTGGTCACGGGACCACCGAACAATTTGCGATTCCTGCATCACATAACAAGGAAGGGAACGCAAAGTGGATCGCCGCAAATTTCTGCAATGGGGAAGTTTCGTCACCGTGACGGTGGCCACCACCGGCCTGGCCGGCTGCGGTGGTGACGACAACGCCTCGCCCGCCACCCCCTCGACCAATCCGCCCACGACGCCGCCCGCCAACGAGCCGGGCAACACGTTCACGTTCCAGCAAGGCGTGGCATCCGGCGACCCGAAACCCGATAGCGTCATGCTCTGGACGCGCGTGGACGGCAACAACGGCAGCAAGCCCGTCAACGTGCAACTGCAGGTGTCGACACAGGCGGACTTCAGCACGCTGATCGTCAACAGCACACTGGCTGCCTCGCCTGACTGGGACTACACGCTGCGCAACAAGGTGACGGGTCTGTCCGCCGGCACCACGTACTACTACCGTTTCCAGGTTGGCAATCAGACCAGCCCCGTGGGCCGCACCAAGACCGCGCCCACCGCCGGCACGCCACTGTCGCAACTGAAGTTCGCCTTCATCACCTGCCAGGACTGGAGCGTGAATCACTGGGCCGGCATGGAGGAGCTTGTCAACGAAGACCTCGATTTCGTGGTCCACATGGGTGACTACATCTACGAGACCGTCGGCGCGGCGTTCCAGACCGGCAAGGTGGAAACGCGCCATGCGCAATTGACGTTGCCCAACGGCACGCTGCGCGACGATGGCGCTCACTACGCGACCACAATCGACGACTATCGCTACCTCTACAAGTCATATCGCAGCGATCCACGCCTGCAGGCGCTGCACGCGCGCTTTCCCGTGATCGCAATCTGGGACGATCACGAATTCTCCGACGACTGCTGGCAGGACCATCAGACCTATACCGCCGCTGACGATGCCACGCCGCGCACCGCGCGCCGGCGCGCGGCGAACCAGGCGTGGTTCGAGTTCATGCCAGCCGACGTCAGCTTCGACCAGGCGGATACGTCGTTCCACAACATCCAGATCTACCGTTCGTTCACGTTCGGCAACCTGGCCACGCTGGTGATGACGGACGAGCGGCTCTATCGCGCCGATCATGTGATTCCGGAACAGGCGGCGGGCAGCGAAATCGGCAGCCGCTACTTCGTGCCGAAGACCACGCTGGCCGCGCTGGAAGGCAGCAAGCTGGCCGCCGCTGGTGGCGCGCTGACGCCGGTGTCGATCCTTGGCGACACCCAACGCGGCTGGTGGCAACAGCAGATAGGCAATGCCACGACCACGTGGAAGCTGTGGGGCAACGAGGTCTCGTTGCTACGCATGCAGATTGACGGGGCGCTGGCGGTCGGATCGTTGCTGGCCGACGCCGTGATCGCGCAAATTCCCGCGCTGGCATCGCAGAAGCGGCCCCTGACCGGCGCCATTGCGCAGGATCTGAAGGACGCAAAGGCCGCCAACAGCTACCAGGCGCCGGCCTTTACCCAGTTGCGCGGCCTGCTGACGGGGCTGACCGTGCCCGCGCTCCAGATCAACGCCATCGTGGCCGCGCTGACCGGTGGTCTGCCACCTGCGATGCTGATCGACCAGTTCATTCTCAACGCCGACCAGTGGGATGGCTACAACGCCGAGCGCAAGGCCATGATGGCCTTCCTGAAGACGCAGCGCATCAGCAATGTGGTGGCGCTGACCGGCGACATTCACGCGTTCTTCGCGGGCCCGGTCATGGACGACTACGACGCCGCGACGCCGGTCCCGGTCATGGTGGATCTGGTCACGGCGGGTCTGTCGAGCAACTCGTTCCAAAGCTACTTCAAGAGCGTGGTAGACAGCGACGCGGCATTCGCGGACGCAAAACCGCTGGTCTACACGACCGATGGCAACGGGGCGATGGTGAACACGTTCAACACGACGCTGACGTCGTTCAATCCGTGGCTAACGTATGTGAACTCCGACGCGCAGGGTTACGCGGTGGTGACGCTGACGGCTTCGAAGCTGAGTTGCAGCTTTCACAAACTCAAGCCGATCGCGGGCGGCGTGGCCCCGGCGATGCCGGCGACAGCCAGTGTGCAGGTGGTGGAGGTTGCGGCGGGAACGCCTGCGGTGACGCTGGTCTGATACCAGTCCGATGCGGCAATGCGCCCCTCTCCCACACGTGGGCGAGGGGCGAAAAACAAGCAACCGTTACTGATGCCGCTTGTCGTGCTCGATCACAGCATAGGCGCTGTGATTGTGGATCGATTCGAAATTCTCGGCTTCCAGCGTGTATGCGACGATGCGATCGTCCGCGTTCAGCCGCATCGCGATATCGCGCACCAGGTCTTCCACGAACTTCGGATTCTCGTAGGCACGCTCGGTAACGAACTTCTCGTCGGGGCGCTTGAGCAGACCCCACAGTTCGCACGATGCCTCTTCCTCAGCCATGCGCACCAGCGCCTCGACATCGAGGTCACCGGCAAGCTCCACGCGCATCGTGATATGCGAGCGCTGGTTGTGCGCGCCGTACTGCGAGATCTTCTTCGAGCACGGGCACAGGCTCGTCACCGGCACCAGCGCGGTCATGAACATGCGTGTCTGGCCGTCACGCGCCTCAGCCACGAGCGTGACTTCGTAGTCCAGCAGCGACTGCACGCCCGACACCGGCGCGGTCTTCGTGATGAAGTACGGGAACGACACTTCGATACGACCCGCATCGGCTTCCAGGCGAACCAGCATGTCGTCGACCAGCGCGCGGAAAGCGGCCAGGTCCAGCGGCGCGCGGTTTTCCTCGAGCAGCGCCACGAAGCGCGACATGTGCGTGCCCTTCTGGTCGGCCGGCAGGCGCACGTCCATATTGAACGTACCGACCGTGCCCACTGCGCCGGCAGGCGTCTTCAGCGTCAGCGGATATCGCACGCCCTTCACGCCGACGCGCTGGATCACGATCTGGCGGGTATCGACGCTCGACTGCACGTCGGGCATGACGAAGGCGGGATTGATGTCATTCATCTACGGTTTCCTCCAGGAGGCCGACAAAGGGGGCGCGGCCATCCTTACGGTCGCGGCGATTTCGCAGAACATCTCTACGCCGCGCAACGAGTGTGAAACGACGGGTCCAGGCTGGATGGGGGCGCCGGCCCGCAGCTGCGAACACAAAAACGGAAAGGCGATTTTACGGGATATTGGACAGTCATGTTCCCGCCCGCCGTGAATCCGCATATTTCATGCGGATAATGCCGCAGCGCTGCAGAAAAATGCCATTCCCGCGCGCCAAAAAACAAACCGGCGCGGGGTTGCCGCGCCGGTTCTCAGTACCGCGTATGACCTGTATCGGTTGGCGTCAGGCCACGCTCGCCACCTTGACCGGTTGCGCCGCCAGGCCGAAGCGCTCGCGCACCGAACGCTCGATGCCGGCCGCGTCGAGGCCGCACAGCGACAGCAGATGCGCCGGATCGCCATGGTCGATGAACTTGTCGGGCAGGCCCAGCACCAACGTCGGCAGTGCGATATCCGCCTCGGCCAGCGCTTCGAGCACGGCGCTACCAGCACCGCCCATCGTGGCGCCCTCTTCCACCGTGACCAGGAAGTCGTGATTGGCGGCCAGTTGCTTGACCAGTTCCACATCGAGCGGCTTCACGAAACGCATGTTGGCCACCGTGGCATCGAGTTGCTCAGCCGCGGTCAGGGCCGGATGCACCATCGAACCGAACGCCATGATCGCCACACGTTGACCTGCGCGGGCATGGCCTTCGCGGCGGATCTCGCCCTTGCCCACCGGCAGCGCGGTCAGTTCGGGCTGCGTGGCCACGCCGACGCCGGCGCCGCGCGGATAGCGCACTGCGGTCGGGCAATCCTGCTGGAACGCGGTCGTCAGCAACTGACGGCACTCGTTCTCGTCTGCCGGCGCCATCACCATCATGTTCGGGATGCAGCGCAGGAACGGGATGTCGTACACACCGGCGTGCGTGGCGCCATCGGCGCCCACCAGGCCAGCGCGGTCCAGCGCGAACACCACTGGCAGGTTCTGCAGCGCCACGTCGTGAATAAGCTGGTCGTAACCACGTTGCAGGAACGTCGAGTAGATCGCCACCACCGGCTTCAGGCCCTCACAGGCCAGGCCGCCGGCAAAGGTCACCGCGTGCTGCTCTGCGATACCGACGTCGTAGTAACGGTCCGGGAAGCGTTTTTCAAACTCGACCATGCCCGAGCCTTCGCGCATGGCCGGCGTCACGCCGATCAGGCGCTTGTCGGCCGCGGCCATGTCGCACAGCCACTCGCCAAACACCTGCGTGTAGGTCTTGCGCGACGGTTTGGCCGACGGACGGATACCCTCGGCCGGATTGAACTTGCCCGGGCCGTGGTAGAGGATCGGATCGGCCTCGGCCAGCTTGTAGCCCTGGCCCTTCTTGGTCACCACGTGCAGGAACTGCGGGCCGTGGCCTTCCAGCGCGCGCTGGCGGATGTTCTGCAGCGTCGGGACCAGCGACTCGAGGTCGTGGCCGTCGATCGGGCCGACGTAGTCGAAACCGAATTCCTCGAACAGCGTGGCCGGCACGACCATGCCCTTGGCATGTTCTTCCAGACGCTTGGCGAATTCGAGCACCGGCGGCGCCACCGACAGCACCTTCTCGATGCCCTTCTTCGTGGCCGCGTAGAACTGGCCCGACATCAGGCGCGCCAGGTGCTTGTTCAACATGCCCACCGGCGGGGAGATCGACATGTCGTTGTCGTTCAGCACCACCAGCATCGGCAGGTCCTTGTAGACGCCCGCATTGTTCATGGCTTCGAAAGCCATGCCGGCGGTCATCGCGCCATCGCCGATCACGGCGATACCCACGCGCTTCTCGCCCCGGGTACGGGCACCGAGCGCCATGCCCAGCGCCGCGGAAATCGACGTCGACGAATGCGCAGTACCGAAAGTGTCGTACTCGCTCTCGGCACGGCGCGGGAAGCCGGAGATGCCACCATACTGGCGCAGCGTCGACATGCGGTCACGGCGGCCAGTCAGGATCTTGTGGGGATAGCTCTGGTGACCCACGTCCCAGACCACGCGATCGTTCGGTGTGTCGAAGACATAGTGCAGCGCGATCGTCAGCTCCACCGTGCCGAGGTTGGACGACAGGTGCCCGCCGGTTTGCGAGACCGATTCGAGCACGTAGGCGCGGAGTTCCTCGGCCAGCGTGTCGAGCTGGCGACGGTCCAGCTTGCGCAGGTCCGCGGGGTCGTCGATTTTATTGAGCAGCGTGTAGGTCATGGTGTCCGTTCGGCCGCCGGATTCTGTGCGTCCGGCTTTTCAGTTCAGTTTGAGCGCAGCACGATCAGGTCGGCCAGTTCGGCGAGCCGGCCAGCGCGTGCGCCGAATCCCTCCAGCGCCTCGTGGGCGTCGGTGCGAAGCTGGGCAGCCAGTTCGCGTGCGGCATCCAGGCCAAGCAGCGATACGTAGGTCGGCTTGTCGTTCGCGGCATCCTTGCCCGCCGTCTTGCCAAGCGTTGCCGTGTCGGCAGTGACGTCGAGAATATCGTCCACGACCTGGAACGCCAATCCCACGGCCGCGGCATATCGATCAAGCGCCACAAGGCCGGCCTGGTCGATGTTTCCGCACAACGCACCCATGCGCACGCTGGCGCGCAACAGGGCGCCAGTCTTCATGCGGTGCATGCCTTCGAGTGCCTCACGGGTCATGGCCTTGCCGACGTTCTGGAGATCGATGGCTTGTCCACCGCACATGCCCACCGAGCCCGATGCCACGGCCAGTTCCGCCACCACTTTCAGGCGCGCTTCCGCGGCCAGTGCCGGGGTCTGGGCCAGCACGATGAACGCCTGGCTCTGCAATGCGTCACCCACCAGCAGGGCCGTGGCCTCGTCATAGGCCTTGTGGACCGTGGGACGTCCGCGGCGCAGATCGTCGTCGTCCATGCAGGGCATGTCGTCGTGGACCAGCGAATAGGCGTGAATCATCTCGACGGCACATGCTGCGGCATCGCAAGCCTCGGGTGTCGCACCGACCACCTCGCCCGCAGCGTGCACTAACAGGGGGCGCACACGCTTGCCACCGCCGAGCACAGCATAGCGCATCGCCTCATGGAGGGTGTGTGGAATTGTGTCCGTGGACGGTAGGGCCGCTTCCAAAGCGGCTTCGGTGCGGGCGCCCTGCGCCCGCATCCAGGTGGCGAAATCGCTCATTCGAAATCTGCGCTGTTGCTATCTGCGTTGTTCTGGGTGCGCGACTCGCCGGCAAGCGGCTTCAGTGCGTCACCTTCGAGTACCTTGACCTGCTGCGCCACGCGCTCCAGGCTCTGCTGGCAAAAACGCACCAGCTCGGCACCGCGGCGGTAGGCGGCAAGCGATGCCTCGAGCGGCAGATCGCCGCTTTCCATGCTCGCCACCAGCGTTTCCAGCTCGGCCATTGCGGCCTCATAGGAAGCCGGCGGCACGCTGGCGGCCGGCGTATCTTCAGGCTGGACCGGGGCGGTCGTGGTTCTTGGCATGTCAGGCCTTCATCAGGGGAATCCGGGATTTTACGCCAATCCTGAGCTTGGTCGCAGAATCGCCTGACCGGCGCAATAGCCATATCGTCCATGTGGATATCTACCTGGCACCGGGTTTTGACAGGGAAGTGACGTGTGCGGCCGGGTCGTCATTCGGAATGCGCCCGAAAGGGCACCTCCATGACGACCCGGGTCGACTTTTTCGCTAAAAAGGCAAAAAAATCAGGCCCTTAACTTTTTGGCTCGGGTACAATCCCGGGCTCGTCAGCGAGTTCCAGGCCGTTGCGTCCGCACCAACATGACCGCTCATACGCGGTGTGTCGGCGGGCACATTTTCCCCATCACTAACCCCGGGGGAACCTGGCCGGATCCTGCTCGTCTGACACGGTTTCCCAAATCGATTCATATTTCGATGGTTGGGTTGTTCACTGCTTTCGCCTGTTATAGGGAGTGGGGATAATGTCCAATCTCAGCACCGCGCTCAAGCTGGCGCCGGCTGATTCGCAGTTGCCCGTGAATGTCTACTTTGACGAGGCACTGCATCAACAAGAACTGGAACTGCTGTTCAAGAATGGCCCCGGCTACGTCGGCCACGAACTGATGGTGCCGGAGACCGGCGACTTTCAGACGCTGGCCGCCGAGGACGAAGGCCGTATGCTGGTGCGCAACCCCGACGGCATCGAACTGCTGTCGAACGTGTGCCGCCATCGCCAGGCCATCATGCTCAACGGCCGCGGCAATGCCAGGAACATCGTCTGCCCGCTGCATCGCTGGACATACGACCTCAAGGGTGGCCTGCTCGGCGCGCCACACTTCGAGAAGCAGCCCTGCACGCACCTGAACCGCTCGCCGCTGCAGAACTGGAACGGCCTGCTGTTCGAGGGCAAGCGCGACGTGCGCGCCGACCTGGCAAAGCTCGGCGTGGCGCAGGACCTGAACTTCGACGGTTACAAGCTCGACCACGTGGAAGTCCACGACTGTGATTACAACTGGAAGACCTTCATCGAGGTCTACCTGGAGGACTATCACGTCGTGCCGTTCCACCCGGGCCTGGGCAGCTTTGTCTCCTGCGACGACCTCACGTGGGAATTCGGCGACTGGCATAGCGTGCAGACCGTGGGCCTGCATGCTGGCCTGAAGCGCCCGGGCACCCCTACGTACGAGAAGTGGCACGAGGCCGTGTTGCGCTTCAACAACGGGCAACTGCCGAAGCACGGCGCGATCTGGCTGACCTACTTCCCCAACATCATGGTGGAGTGGTACCCGAACGTGCTCTGCATTTCGACGCTGCACCCGTTGGGCCCGCGCAAGACGCGCAATATCGTCGAGTTCTACTACCCCGAGGAAATCGCGCTGTTCGAGCGCGAGTTCGTCGAGGCCGAGCGCGCTGCCTATATGGAAACGTGCATCGAGGACGACGAGATCGCTGAGCGCATGGACGCTGGCCGCCTGGCGCTGATGAAGCGCGGTATCAGCGAGACCGGCCCCTACCAGTCTCCGATGGAAGACGGCATGCAGCACTTCCACGAGTGGTACCGCCGCGTGATGGACTACAACAGGTAACTGGCGTGCGCTGATCGCCCGTTATCGGTGGATGCCAGCAAACGGACCGCGAGAGCGGTCCGTTTTGCATTGGTGCGGCCGCCGGAGCACTGCTAGAATCCGTCTCTTATTCGTTGCTTTTACAACGGTTTGCCTGCCTTTGGCGCCGTGCCGACACCGGCACACGCTTCCGTTCCGCCCCCCTCGCCCTCACCCGCCATCATGCAATCGCTCTGGATGTTGTTCGCCGCCTTCTCGTTCTCGTTGATGGGGGTGGGTGTCAAGCTGGCGGCCGAGTTCTACACCACGGGCGAGATCGTCTTCTATCGCAGCCTCATCGGCGTGACGATCATGTGGATCATGCTGGCCTCGCGCGGAGTACCGGTGAGCACGCCGCACATGGCCACTCACATCAAGCGCAGCGTGTTCGGCGTGACGGCACTGCTGCTCTGGTTCACCTCGATCTCGATGCTGCCGCTGGCCACGGCCATGACGCTCAATTACATGTCGCCGGTCTGGATCGCCCTGATCCTCGGCGCCAGCGCCGCGCTTGCCGGTACGGCCGGGGCGGCGGATCGCAAGCTGATCGGCGCAATCCTGCTGTCGTTTGCCGGCGTGATCTGTCTGCTGCAACCCTCGGTTGGCCAGGACCAGCTCACTGGCGGCCTGATCGGCCTGATCTCGGGCGTGTTCACGGCGCTGGCCTATGTCGAAGTGCGCCAACTCGGCCAACTGGGCGAGCCGGAAGGCCGCATCGTGTTCTACTTCTCGGCCGTGGGGCTGGTGTGCGGCCTGGTCTGGATGCTGTTTACCGGCGTGAGCCCGCACACGTGGCATAGCGCGGGCCTGCTCCTGGCGATCGGCATCCTCGCCACGCTTGGCCAGACGTCGATGACGCGCGCCTACAAGCGCGGCAACACGCTGCTGACCGCCAACCTGCAGTACGCGGGCATTGTGTTTTCCAGCCTGTGGGGCATCCTGGTGTGGAGCGACAAGCTCAACTGGATCTCGTGGCTGGGCATGGCACTGATCGTAGCCAGCGGCATCGCCACCACGCTCACCCGCGCACGCGCTACAGACAAACACCCCACGCCGGCCACCCCGGTCAAGTCACTCGAGGCCGAGGTGCATCCGGAGGTGTAGGCCGGTGTAGCATTGGCGGCATGTTCCCGACACGTAACGCAGACAGGACTTTCATGCCGACTCCGCTGATCACCGCCACCGAACTCGACCAACTGCGCGCCGCCGGCAAGCCGCGCGTGGTCGTCTTCGACTGCTCGTTCGACCTGACCAACCCCGCCGCCGGCCGCGATAGCTATCAACAAGGCCATATCCCCGGCGCGTATTACCTCCACCTCGACAACGAACTCTCCGGACCGAAGACGGGCCTCAGCGGTCGCCACCCGCTGCCTGATGCCGAACTGTTCGCGGCGCGCCTGCGCGTGCTGGGCGTCGATAACGATACGCTGGTCGTGGCCTATGACGGACAAGGCAGCATGTATGCCGCACGGCTCTGGTGGATGCTGCGCTGGGTCGGCCATGCCGCGGCGCTCGTGCTCGATGGCGGACGCAATGCGTGGGTGGCGGCTGGGCTGCCGCTAGAGCATGGCGCAACGGCCGAGCCGGAGATTGGAGGTAACCTGCTGCGCCGTGCGTCACTGGTGAAGACCGTGGATGCCGACGCGCTGGTGGCGAACCTGAGCCAGCCTTCGCTGCTGGTCGTCGACGCCCGCGCCGCCGACCGCTTCCGTGGCGAAAACGAAACGCTCGACCCGGTGGGCGGCCATATTCCCGGCGCCGCCAATCGTTTCTTCAAGGACAACCTGACGGCTGACGGCTACTTCAAGCCGGCCGATCAGTTGCGCGCCGACTTCGGACAGGTGTTCGCGGGCAAGGCCCCGGCGCAGACGGTGATGCAGTGCGGCTCGGGCGTCACGGCCTGCCACAATCTTCTGGCACTGGAAGTCGCCGGCCTGACCGGCGCGGCGCTCTATCCGGGCTCATGGAGCGAGTGGTGCGCTGACCCGAAGCGGCCAGTCGCCACCGGCAGCTAAGCCGGAATTCCCGCCGGTGACATCAGTTCGATGTCACCCCGGCGGCGGTGCGCGAGTGGCGATGCCCGTGTTGCTCGTGCACGCCATTCGTGATGAAGACGATGGCCGCAATGCCGGCCGCCACCAGCACCACCTGCACCGCCGACTCCTTGAGTCGCGGCTTGCGCTGCATCTGTGGCATCAGATCGCTCACGGCAATGTAGAGGAAGCTGCTCGACGCGATCACCAGCACGTACGGAATCCAGCCCGTGAGCTGGTCGAGCAGGAAATATCCGACCAGCCCGCCGATGATGGCCGCCAGGCTCGACAGCAGGTTGAACGCAAACGCGCGCGCCTTCGAGAACCCGGCATTCAGCAGCACGATGAAGTCGCCCACTTCCTGCGGGATTTCGTGCGCGGCGATCGCCAGCGCGGTGACGATGCCGATATGCGGATTGGCAAGAAACGCGGCGGCAATCACGATGCCATCGGCAAAGTTGTGGAAGGTGTCGCCCACCAGGATCGTCAGGCCGCTGCGCCCCGCTTCCTCGCGGTCGTGCCCGTGATGGTGATGATGCCCGTCGCCCTCGTGGTGATGCGAATGACGCAGCAGCGAGATCTTCTCCAGCAGGAAGAAGCCAAGAAGCCCCGCCAACAATGTGCCGAACAGGGCGCGCGGATCGGCGCCGGATTCGAAAGCCTCGGGCAGCGAATGCAGCAGCGCGGTGGCCAGCAGCACTCCGACCGAAAAGCTCACCATGCGCTCCACCACACGCGACGCGACGGTCAGCGAGAGCAGCGCCGCGCCAAAAATGCTGCCGACGCCCGAGATTGTCGCGGCCAGCAGGATGTAAAGAAGCGTGGAATGGATGATGGGCTCCCCGGAACCGGTGTCCGCCCGGAGTCGGGCAGGCGCCACCGATTAACGCAACAATGTTGCAAAAACGTGAAAGCGGCATTGTACGTACGTCCGCACAGTCTTTGCAATGACCGCAACGCCGGAAGGGCCAGATGGACCTGATGGCCCTTCCGGTGAGTCAGGTCAGGCGACCTTGTGTTGACGGAACCAGTCGAGGCAGCGCTGCCAGCCGTCCTTGGCAGCCGACTCCACATAGCTGGCGCGATAGTCGGCGTTGAAGGCGTGCCCGGCTTCCGGGTAGACCACGAACCGCGACGCCTTGGCGTTCGGATTGGAAGAGGCGGCCAGCGCGGCCTTCATCCGCTCCACCTGCTCCTGCGTAATACCAGTGTCCTTGCCGCCATACAGACCCAGCACCGGCGCATCGAGTTCGTTGACGATATCGACCGAATTGCGCGGCTTGAGCGTTGTCGGCTCGCCCACAAGCTGCCCATACCACGCCACGCCGGCCTTCACGCGATTGTTGTGCGCCGTGTAAAGCCACGTGATGCGACCTCCCCAGCAGAACCCGGTAATGGCCAGACGGCTCAGGTCGCCACCATTGGCGCCGGCCCAGGCCACGCAGGCGTCGAGATCGCCCATCACTTGGGCGTCGGGCACCTTCTGGATGATATTGGCCTGCAACTCCTGGATCGTGCCGTAGCTGCTCGGGTCACCCTGACGCGCGAACAGCTCGGGCGCAATCGCCAGATAGCCCAGCTTGGCGAAGCGGCGGCAGATATCCGCGATGTGTTCGTGCACGCCGAAGATCTCGCTGATCACCAGCACCACCGGCAGGTTTGTCTTGCCTTCGGGCTGTGCGCGGTAGACCGGCATCTTGAAACCATTCGACTCGACCGTGACCTCTCCAGCCGTCAGGCCCTTGAAATCGGTCTTGATGGTCGTGGCGTGAACCGGCAGCACGGCGGCCGCGAAAGCCGATCCGAGTGCGGTCTTGACGAAACTGCGGCGGTCGAACGTCTGACCAGGAACGAGGCTTTCGACTTCGGGCTTCAGCATGGGGCGGTCTCCTTGATCACGGAAAATCGGATAAGTGATGCAGACATCGCCGCCAATTCTAAGCAATCCTGGAACAAGTGGGGCCGGCGGCACGCATCATGGGTGGCGCCGGCCTCCGCCCGCTGCGCCTAATGCAGCTTCACGCGCGGGCTGGTCTTGCTGCGCAGCCAGTGCGTGATGGTGTCCAGCCCCATGCCAATGGCTCCATGCAGCGCCATTACGTGCATCCGGTACAGCGACGTGTACATGAAGCGCGCGAACAGCCCCTCGATGAACATCGAACCACCGATCAGGCCACCCATCAGACTGCCCACTGCGCTGAAGTGGCCCAACGACACCAGCGAGCCGAAATCCTTGAAGCCGAACTTTGGCAGCGGCTTGCCAGCCAGCCGCGCACGAATCGCGTCATAGAGGAAGGTTGCCTGCTGGTGCGCGGCCTGAGCGCGCGGCGGCACGGTGGTCTGCTTCTCGGGCCACGGCGCGGCAGCGCAATCGCCGAACGCGAAGATGTCCGGATCCGTCTCGCACTGCAGCGTCGGGCCCACGACGATCTGGCCCATCTTGCTGACTGGCAGGCCGAGCGTGCGCAACACACCCGGCGCGGTAATACCCGCCGCCCACACCGTCAGATCGGCATCGACATGCTTGCCGCTGGCGGTCAGCACGGCGTCCTTCGTGACTTCGGTCACGCGTTCCGAGGTGAACACGTCGACGTCGAGCTTGCGCAGCAGCTTGGTCGTCTCGGCCGATACACGCTCCGACAGCGCCGGCAGGATGCGCGGGCCCGCCTCGACGATATGGATGCGTACGTCGCGACGCGGATCGAGCTGGTGCAGCCCGTACGCATTGAGCACGTGCGCCGTATTGCGCAACTCCGCTGACAGCTCGACCCCCGTCGCGCCGGCGCCGATGATCGCCACGTCGACCCGTGGGCGGCCATCCTCCCCGACTCGGCCCCGGCCGTTCTGCGCGCGCACGCACGCGGCAATCAGCTTGCGCCGGAAGCGCTCTGCCTGATCGACCGTATCGAGCGCGATCGCGTTCTCGGCGGCTCCGGGCACACTGAAGAAATGCGTGACGCAACCGATGGCGAGCACGAGCGTGTCATACGGCAATTCCCGGGAAGGCAGCAATTCCGCGCCATCCTGATCGAGGCACGCCGCCACCTTGACAAGCTTGCGCTCCCGGTCGATGCCGGTCAGTTCACCTTGCTGGAATTCGAAGTAGTGCCAACGCGCCTGGGCCACGTACTCGAGCTGGTGCGTGTTTGGGTCCATGCTGCCCGCCGCGACCTCGTGCAGCAGCGGCTTCCAGATGTGCGTGGGCGAGCGGTCGACCAGCGTCACCTGCGCCGTACCAGACTTGCCAAGCTTGTCGCCCAACCGCGTGACAAGCTCGAGCCCGCCGGCTCCGCCACCGACCACGATGATCCGGTGTGCCTGCTTCTCCGATCGTGCCACCGTGCCGGGCTGGGTGCTTGCGGTTGCCGCCTCCCTCTGCGTGCTGTCCTCTTTGTCGTATGCGTGACTCATGGTCTACCCGATGTTTTCAATTTGAAAACCGGCAGGCCTCGTCGGCGACTTTCTATTGTCGTCTTGCGCCGCGAAGCCGATGTTCTTGCAGCATTTCTTGATGTACCGCAAATGCGTTCATTGCTACCAGTGTGCTGCAGAGCAGCACCCCTGACAAGCCTTCCGCAGTCGCTTCAATCAGTACTCTTATGCATACATCGGCATCGCATTGAGGACATCCTCTTCGCGAGGATCAGTGGGCCTCTTCCCAGTTCGCACCACTACCCACTTCGGCAACCAACGGCACATTGAGGGTGGCCACCGCGCACATCAGCTCAGGCAGCTTCACGCGGACCAGTTCGAGTTCGGCCTGCGGCACTTCAAGCACCAGTTCGTCATGCACCTGCATGATCTGGCGCGTGCCGAGACGCTCGCCTTCGAGCCAGTCCTGCACGGCGATCATCGACAGCTTGATCAGATCGGCCGCGGTGCCCTGCATCGGCGCGTTGATGGCCGCGCGTTCTGCGGCCTGACGGCGCGGGCCATTGCCGCCGTTGATGTCCGGCAGCCAGAGGCGGCGGCCGAACACGGTCTCGACATAGCCCTGCTCGCGCGCCGTCTGGCGCGTCTGCTCCATGTAGTGCGCCACGCCGGGGTAACGCATGAAGTAGCGGTCGATATAGTGCTTGGCCGCCTCGCGCTCGATGCCAAGGTTGCTGGCCAGCCCGAACGCGCTCATGCCATAGATCAGGCCGAAGTTGATCACCTTCGCATAGCGGCGCTGCTCGCTGTTGACGGCCTCGCGCTCGACGCCGAAGATTTCGCCGGCCGTGGCACGGTGAATATCCTCGCCATTGGCGAACGCGCGCAGCAGGTTTTCGTCGCCCGAGATATGCGCCATGATGCGCAGTTCGATCTGTGAATAGTCGGCCGAGACGATCACGTTGCCGGGCGCGGCGATGAACGCCTCGCGAATGCGGCGACCTTCCTCGGTGCGCACCGGAATGTTCTGCAGGTTCGGATCGGTCGATGCCAGGCGCCCCGTCACCGCAGTGGCCTGCCCGTAGCTCGTATGCACGCGCCCGGTATTCGGGTTGACCATCTTCGGCAGCTTGTCCGTGTAGGTGGACTTCAGCTTCGACAGGCCCCGGTAGTCCAGCAGCAGCTTGGGCAGCGGATAGTCGTCCGCCAGCTTCTGCAGCACCTCTTCATCGGTCGACGGCGCGCCGCTGGCGGTCTTCTTGACCACCGGCAGCTTCATCTGGTTGAACAGGATCTCGCCGATCTGCTTTGGCGATCCGAGATTGAACGGCTGACCCGCCGCATCGTGCGCGGCGCGCTCGAGGTCCATCATGCGTTGACCAAGCTCGGCGCTCTGCGCGGCCAGGCGGTCGGCATCGATCAGCACGCCGTTGCGCTCGATCTTCTGCAGCACCACCGAGACCGGGATCTCGATCTGTTCGTAGACGTACTTCAGCCCTTCCGATGCCTCGAGCTGCGGCAGCATCTTGCGATGCAGGCGCAGCGTCACGTCGGCATCCTCGGCCGCGTATTCGGTGGCGCGCGACAGGTCGATCTGGTCGAAGCCGATCTGGTTCGCACCCTTGCCACAAACTTCCTCGTACGTGATCGTCTTCAGGCTCAGCAGGCGCTCGGCCAGGCTATCCATGCCGTGATTGCGGTACGAAGCCAGCACGTAGCTTTCCAGCATCGTGTCATGCGCGATGCCGCGCAGCGCCACGCCGTGGTTGGCAAACACGTGCGAGTCGTACTTCAGGTGCTGACCGAGCTTCGGACGCGCCGGATCCTCGAGCCAGCCGCGCATACGCTCGAGCACGTACTCGCGCGAGAGCTGGCCATGGTTCTCGAGGCCCGCGACGTCCGGGCCGCGATGCGCCACGGGAATATAGGCAGCCGCGCCCGGTTCGACCGACAGCGAGATGCCGACGAGCTGCGCCAGCATCGGATCGAGCGAGGTCGTTTCGGTGTCGACGGCGACGATCGGCGCATCGGCGATCTTGCGCAGCCATTCGTCGAGCTCGGCCTCGGTGGTCACGGTCTCGTAGTTGATCTCGGCCGGGGGCACATCTTCGGCTGGGGCGTCGGCCTGCGCCGGCGCATCGAACAGCCCGCCCTGCGCCGGCGTAGGCTTCGGCACCGCGCGCGCTGCCGCGCGTGCGTTCGGCAACGACTCACCGGTTGCCTCGCGCAGCCACGACTTGAATCCGTAGCGCTGGAAGAACGCGATCAGCTTTTCCTTGTCTTCGCCAAGGTCGTGCAGCGCCTGGAAATCGGCAACGGCACCGCTCAGGTCGCAATCGGTCTTGACCGTGACCAGTTCCCGCGCGCGCGGGAGCCATTCGAGCGTGTTGCGCAGGTTCTCGCCCACCACGCCCTTGATCTTCTCGGCGTTGCCCATGATCTCGTCCAGCGTGCCGTATTCGGTCAGCCATTTGACGGCGGTCTTCGGACCGACCTTCGGCACGCCAGGCACGTTGTCCACCGCGTCACCGATCAGCGACAGGTAGTCGACGATGCGCTCGGGCGGCACGCCGAACTTCGCCACCACACCCGGCGGATCGAGGACCTCGCCGCTCATGGTGTTGACCAGCGTGACGGTGTCATTGACGAGCTGCGCAAGATCCTTGTCGCCCGTAGAAACGACCGTGTTCACGCCCTGCTGCGACGCCTGGAGCGCGAGCGTGCCGATCACGTCGTCGGCCTCCACGCCTTCCACGACCACGATCGGCCAGCCAAGCGCGCGCACGGCCTCGTGGATCGGCTCGATCTGCTTCGCAAGGTCCTCAGGCATCGACGGGCGATGCTCCTTGTATGCCGGATACATGTCATCCCGGAACGTCTTGCCCTTGGCGTCGAACACACAGGCGATATACTGTGCCGGGTAATCATTGCGCAGCTTGCGCAGCATATTGATCATGCCGTAGATTGCCCCGGTGGGCAGACCTTCGCCATTCCTCAGGTCCGGCAGAGCGTGATACGCGCGATATAGATAGCTCGATCCATCGACGAGCAAGAGTGTTTTTGGACTATCCGACATTCCCATGGACTCAAAATTGACTGGTGCCCCCGCAGGCGGTGCTGACGCCGCCCCCCTTGCCGCTACAGACATTGCTGACGTTGCCGGTAACAAGGCAGACCAGCGGGCCGATAAAGCGGCCGCACATGCTGCTGCCATTGCCGCCATGGCCGATGCCGCCGAGGCAGGCAAAGGCCCCGACGAGCAGGAAGCTGCCGCACGCGATGCGGCAGCGCGCGCGAATCCGCGCAAGATGATTCCAAGCCTGCGCGCGTTGGCCGATGAAGACCGCGCCACGGCCAAGAAGGCGCGCGCCTCGTGGCAAATGTTCACGATTATGGCAGAGTTCATCGAGGCGACCGAGTACCTTTCGGAGATCCGCCCGGCCGTCTCGATCTACGGCAGCGCGCGCCTGCGCGAGGACTCGCCTTACTACCAGAAGACCATCGAAATCGCCCGGCTGTTCTCGGATGCCGGCTTTGCCGTCATCTCCGGCGGAGGCCCCGGCATCATGGAAGCGGCCAACAAGGGCGCGCACGCGGGCAAGTCCGCCAGTGTCGGCCTGAATATCGAATTGCCCCACGAGCAACAGGGCAATCCGTACCAGGACATCGCCATGCGGTTCCGCCACTTCTTCACGCGCAAGGTCACGTTCGTGAAGAATTCGGACGCATTCATCGTCATGCCGGGCGGCTTCGGCACCCTGGACGAACTGGCCGAAGTGCTGACGCTGGTACAAACCGGCAAGTCTCGTTCCGTGCCCGTGGTGATGTATGGCAGCCGCTTCTGGAAGGGCCTGCTCGACTGGTTCCGTTTCACGCTGCTGCCGATGGGCCTGATCGCCGAGCACGATCTGGACCTGATGAAGATCGTCGACGAGCCGCAGGAAGTGCTCGAAGCCGTCTACGAGTACTACGAAAAGCGCGGCGGCGAGCATCCGATTCCGCCCAAGGAAGAAATGTTCTATCTGTAAGGCATGGACGCCCGCCGGCGGCGCTGGCGGGTGGACGCTAGGGCACGAGAGCGGCCCGGAACCGACAGGAATTGCTAGAATGGAAGCATTCTCCTGCCAGATCCGGCACCGCCGGGTCCTTGCAGGCTAAATCCGCGTCGCTGGGCAGCTGGCCCGCACGCACAGGAGCCCCAGATGACTTCCCCTTCGCATACGGGTGCCAGGCTCGCCAATGTCCCGACGGCCATTGGCCGTCATGGCTACCTTCTTGCGCTTGCTGCAGCTGCGCTTGCACTGACTGTGACCACCCATGCCGTGGCCCAGGACAACGCGGAAAGCAATGCGCTGACCCAGCAGGAACTGAACGAAATCAACAACCAACCGATCGCCCCTGCCGCGAAGAGCGAGATCAACAAACCGCGCGAGCCGAGCTTCGTGCTGCGCGAGCGCGATGGCACGCAGGTGACCGAGTACCGCAACAAGGGTCGGGCCACCGATATCCAGGTTCAGTCCGGTTTCGGCACCAAGTACGAAATGAGCAAGCCCGAAGACAGCTCGCCCAAGATTCGTGACCATGACGTGAACCGCGTGCCGTCCGTGAACCTGAAGTTCTGATACGGCAGCCTTTCCCGTTATCCTGATTGTCTTTTTACCCACGATCCTCGCCGGGCGCTCGCGCCTGGCGAAGGTCGCGCCGGCCCTCCGGCAGTGATGCCGCGGCGGCGAACCGCCATTGCCATCCGCCCTCGGTTCGTCGCGTCCCGAATTGCACCAACAGAACAGTATGGCCGTTTTCACCACGGTCTCGCAGGACGAGATCGCCCGCTGGCTGCTTGACTATGACCTTGGCGAAGTGCGCGCGCTGCGCGGCATTGCCTCGGGCATCGAGAACAGCAACTTTTTCCTGACCATGGAGCAGGATGGCGTCACACGTGAGTACGTACTGACGATCTTTGAACGGCTGCAATTCGACCAGCTGCCGTATTACCTGCACCTGATGGACCATCTGGCACGGCACGGCATCTGCGTGCCGGCGCCGATGCCAGCCCGCGACGGCGAGATCCTGCGCGAACTGAAGGGCAAGCCGGCGACCATCGTCACGCGCCTGCCCGGCGCCTCGCAACTTGCACCGCAGCCCGACCATTGCGCCGAAGTCGGCGCAATGCTGGCGCGCATGCATATCGCCGGCCAGGACTATCCACGCAAGCAGCCGAATCTGCGCAGCCTGGCGTGGTGGCAGCAGACCACCCCGGAAATCACGCCTTTCCTCGATGCCGCGCAGCGCAAGCTGCTGACCGAGGAAATCGCGCACCAGACCGCGTTTTTCGGCGGCGGTGACTACGCCGCGCTGGAGGGTGGCCCTTGCCACTGCGACCTGTTCCGCGACAACGCGCTGTTCGACACTGACAGCGCCGGCAACCACCGGCTCGGCGGCTTCTTCGATTTCTACTTTGCCGGCGACGACAAATGGCTGTTCGACCTGGCCGTCACCGTCAACGACTGGTGCATCGACCTCGCGACCGGCACCATCGACATGGAACGTGCGCAGGCCATGCTGCGGGCTTATCATGCGGTCAGGCCCCTGACGGCAGTGGAGGCGGCGCACTGGCAAGATATGCTGCGCGCCGGCGCGCTGCGCTTCTGGGTATCGCGCCTGTGGGACTTCTACCTGCCGCGCGAGGCCGATATGCTCCAGCCGCACGATCCGACCCACTTCGAACGCATCCTGCGCCGCCGCATCGACGACGCCGCAGCGCTCCCCTGGATCTGATTCGCCATGCAACTACTGGAAGTTTCCGCCAAGGAAGGCTACGTCTGGTTCCGCCAGGGCATCTGGCTGTTCCGCAAGAACCCGCTGGCATTCCTGATGCTGTTGTTTATCTATCTGATTGCCGCGCAGTTGGCGATCTTCGTTCCGCTGTTCGGCATCATCGCGCTGCTGGTGTTCACCCCAGGCCTGTCTGTGGGCGTGATGACCGCCTGCCGCGACGTCATCCAGAACAAGCGTGTATTGCCCACGATATTGCTGTCGGGCTTCCGCACGAACGGGAAACAGGCCACCCGCAACCTGCTGGTGCTGGGTGGCATTTACGCGGTGCTGGTGTTCGCGCTGAGCTTCATCGCCACAGCCGTGGTCGACATCAGCGCACTGGCGCCGATGGTGCTCAAGGGCGAGGAGCCCTCCGGCGAAGCGGTACGGCAACTGTACTACGCACTGTTGATCGGCGCGCTGCTGTACACACCGGTGGCAATGATGTTCTGGTTTGCGCCGATGCTCGCCGCCTGGCATGGCGTGCCGCCCGTCAAGGCGCTGTTCTTCAGCTGGACCGCCTGCTGGCGCAACCGTGGCGCGTTCTTCACCTACGCCCTGCTGTTCGCGCTGTTGCTGGTGGTAGTGCCGCTGTTCCTCGAGGTAGTGTTCGCCTCGATCGGCGCGGATACCGTGCTGTCGTTCCTGATCACGCCGTACTCGCTGCTGATGCTGGCGATCCTCTACTGCTCGTTCTACGCGACGTACCGCGGCTGCTTCAACATCGCGCCGCCGGGTGAGACGGCGAACGATAGCGTGGCGCAGTCCTGACCCTCTTTTCTCCCCGCTTCCATATGCGGAAGTGGGGAGAAAATCCCCTCCTCAATCAATCGCGTCCAGCTTCGCCACCGACAGCGCCAGCCACTTGGTGCCGTGACGCTTGAAGTCGATGTTCGCGCGCGCATCGGCGCCCTCGCCTTCCAGCGCCTTGATCTTGCCTTCCCCAAACTTGTTGTGGAACACGCTCTGGCCCACGCGGAATCCAGTGGCCGCGGCGCGCTTTTCTTCGGCGTAGTTCTTGCCGGTGTCCATGCCGCCGGTCGGCTTGACACCCGTATAGGGCACATCCTCGGCACGCTTGAACCAGTCGCGGCCCCACGCGCTTTCGCGCTCGGATGACTGGCGTCCGCTGCCCGAGCCATAGGTGCCGTAGGCCTGGCCCTGCGGAGTGATCCACTTCAGCGAGGCCTCGGGAAGCTCCTCGAAGAAGCGCGACCGCACGTGATAGCGCATCTGGCCGTGCAGCACGCGACTTTGGGCGAACGACAGATAAAGCCGTTCCCGCGCGCGGGTGATGGCCACATACATCAGGCGGCGCTCCTCCTCCAGACCGTCAGCCTCCATCGCGCTGTTCTCGTGTGGGAACAGCCCTTCCTCGAGCCCGGTGATGAACACCACATTGAACTCGAGCCCCTTGGCCGCGTGCACGGTCATCATCTGCACCGCATCCTGGCCGGCCTGCGCCTGGTTGTCTCCCGCCTCCAGCGACGCGTGGGTCAGGAACGCCACCAGCGGCGTCATCACCACGGGCAACTGTTCGGGGTCCAGCACCTGCTGGTCCTGTTCGCCCTGCGCCAGCGCCGGCATGGCATCGCGGTTCGCCGGCAGCATGCGGCCCAGCGCCTCGAGCCCGTAGCCTTCCTCGACCACGAATGCCTGCGCGGCCGTCACCAGTTCCTGCAAGTTCTCGATGCGGTCCTGACCTTCCTTCTCGGTCTGGTAGTGCGTCATCAGGCCGCTGGTGTTGGTCACGTACTCGACCGTTTGCGCCAGCGTCATCCGGCTGGTCTCGGCACGCATCTGCTCGATCAGCCGGATGAAGGCGCCCAACGAGCTACCGGCCTTGCCGGGCACGTAGGCCACTGCTTCGGCCAACGAACAGTTGTATTGCCGCGCCGCGTCCTGCAGCACTTCGAGCGACTTCGCGCCGATGCCGCGCGTGGGGAAATTGACCACCCGCCCGAATGCGGCGTCATTGCGCGGGTTCTCGATCAACTGCAGGTAGGCCAGCGCGTGCTTCACTTCGGCGCGCTCGAAGAAGCGCAGGCCGCCGTACACCCGGTACGGGATACCCGACGAGAACAGTGCGTGTTCGATGACCCGCGACTGCGCATTGCTGCGATAGAGGATCGCGATCTCCGAGCGCGACATGCCCTGCGCAATCTGGTCGCGGATTTCCTCGACGATCCACGAGGCTTCCTGGCCGTCCGAACCTGCCTGGAACACGCGCACCGGCTCGCCGTGCCCGGCGTCGGTGCGCAGATTCTTGCCCAGTCGGCGCGCATTGTGCGAGATCAGGTGGTTGGCCGAATCGAGGATATGCCCGTGCGAGCGGTAGTTCTGCTCGAGCTTGATCAGGTGGCGAACGCGGAATTCCTGCTCGAAGTCGCGCATATTGCCGACGTTGGCGCCACGGAACGCGTAGATGCTCTGGTCGTCGTCGCCCACGGCGAACACCGCCGCGGCATTGCCCGAGCCGTAGCCGGCCAGCAGCTTGAGCCACTGGTACTGGAGCACGTTGGTGTCCTGGAACTCGTCGACGAGCACGTGGCGGAAACGGTGCTGGTAATGCTGGCGGATCGCGTCGTTGTAACGCAGCAGTTCGTAGCAGCGCAGCAACAACTCGGCGAAGTCGACCACACCCTCGCGCTGGCACTGCTCGTCGTAGGCCGCGTACAGGTCGACGAAGCGACGATTGAAATCGTCATTGGCTTCGACGTCGGCCGGGCGCAGGCCCTGCTCCTTGGCGTTGTTGATGAAATACTGGAGATTCTTGGGCGGGTACTTCTCGTCATCGACGTTCAGCCCCTTGAGCAGCCGCTTGATCGCCGAGAGCTGGTCCTGCGAGTCCAGGATCGCGAATGTCTGCGGCAGGCCGGCGTCACGGAAATGCGCACGCAGCATCCGGTTGCACAGGCCATGGAACGTGCCGATCCACATGCCCCGGGTGTTGATCGGCAACATCGACGACAGCCGGGTCTGCATCTCCTTGGCGGCCTTGTTCGTGAAGGTCACCGCCAGAATGCCGGCCGGGGACACACGGCCGTTCTGGATCAGCCACGCGATCCGCGTGGTCAGCACACGGGTCTTGCCACTGCCCGCACCGGCCAGGATCAGGGCCGGCTCGTCAGGTAATGTGACGGCGGCGAGTTGTTCAGCATTGAGATTGGCGAGCAGACTGGACATCGGAGCAGGGCCGGAAGGATAGGCCGCAATTATACCGATGGCCCCCGCCGCGCCCTGGCAGCAATGACAGCATTCGCCCGCCCGGGCCACCTTCCGGCGCCGAAATGCGCACCGGAACCCCGCCTCCCCTATAATTTGACGTTTTCCCGGCCCAATGCCGCGGCGCGCCGATCCGCCAGCCGGCCAGAGCCCTGACCCGCACATCTCGACATCCCAGCATGACCGCAGAAGACCAGTCCCTAGCCAAGAGCTTCGAACCCGCCGCCATCGAGGCGAAATGGGGCCCAGAATGGGAGCGGCGCGGCATTGCCCAGCCCACGTTCGACGCCAATCGCCCCGATTTCGCCATCCAGCTGCCGCCGCCCAATGTGACCGGCACGCTGCACATGGGCCATGCGTTCAACCAGACGATCATGGACGGCCTGACCCGCCATGCACGTATGCGCGGCGCCAACACGCTGTGGGTGCCGGGCACCGACCACGCCGGCATCGCCACGCAGATCGTGGTGGAACGCCAGCTCGAAGCGCAAGGCGTATCGCGCCACGACCTGGGCCGCGCCAAGTTCACCGAGAAGGTCTGGGAGTGGAAGGAAGAATCGGGCTCGACGATCACGCGCCAGGTGCGCCGCATGGGCGCGTCGATCGACTGGACGCGCGAGTACTTCACGATGTCGCCCGAGATGTCGAAGGCCGTGACCGAGGTGTTCGTCCGCCTGCATGAGCAAGGCCTGATCTACCGTGGCAAACGGCTGGTGAACTGGGATCCGGTGCTTGGCACCGCCGTGTCCGATCTGGAAGTCGACAGCGTCGAAGAAGACGGTTCGCTGTGGCACATCCATTACCCGCTGGCCGAGCCGGACACCGTACGCGGCCTGACCCACCTGACCGTGGCCACCACCCGTCCCGAGACGATGCTCGGCGACACGGCGGTGATGGTGCACCCCGAGGATGAGCGCTACGCCCACCTGATCGGCAAGTTCGTGCATCTGCCGCTGACCGATCGCAAGATCCCGGTCATCGCCGACGAATACGTGGATCGCGAGTTCGGCACCGGCGTGGTCAAGGTGACCCCGGGCCATGACTTCAACGACTACGCCGTGGGTCAGCGCCACAACCTGCCGCAACTGTCGATCCTGACGCTCGACGCGAAGATCGTCGCCGATGCGCCGGCCGCCTACGCCGGCATGGACCGCTTCGACGCGCGCAAGAAGATGGTGGCAGACCTTGAGGCGCAGGGCCTGCTGGGCGAGGTCAAGAAGCACAAGCTGATGGTGCCGCGCAGCGAGCGCACCAGCAGCGTGATCGAACCGATGCTGACGGACCAGTGGTTCGTGGCCATGAGCAAGCCCGCCCCGGAAGGCACATTCAACCCGGGCCGCTCGATCGCCGAAGTCGCGCTCGAGGCCGTGCAGAGCGGTGAAATCAAGCTCGTACCGGAAAACTGGATCAGCACGTACAACCAGTGGCTGTCGAACATCCAGGACTGGTGTATCAGCCGCCAGCTCTGGTGGGGCCACCAGATTCCCGCCTGGTACGACGATGCCGGCAACTGTTTCGTGGCGCGCACCGAAGAGGAAGCACGCGCGAAGGCCCAGGCCGCCGGCAGCACCGGCGCGCTGCGCCGCGAGGAAGACGTGCTCGACACGTGGTTCTCGTCCGCCCTGGTTCCGTTCTCGTCGCTGGGCTGGCCCGAGAACACGCCCGAGATCCAGCACTTCCTGCCGTCGTCGGTGCTTGTGACCGGCTACGACATCATCTTCTTCTGGGTGGCGCGCATGGTCATGATGACCAAGCACTTCACCGGCAAGGTGCCGTTCCACACCGTGTACGTGCACGGTCTGGTGCGGGACTCCGAAGGCAAGAAGATGAGCAAGTCCGAGGGCAACACGCTCGATCCGGTGGACCTGATCGACGGTATCTCGCTCGAGCCGCTGCTCAAGAAGCGCACCACCGGCCTGCGTCGTCCGAAGGATGCGCCGAAGATCGAATCGAAGACGAAGAAGGAATTCCCGGACGGCATTCCCGCATTCGGCGCCGACGCGCTGCGCTTCACGTTTGCGTCGCTGGCCACGCTGGGTCGCAACATCAACTTCGACACTGGCCGCTGCGAGGGCTATCGCAACTTCTGCAACAAGCTCTGGAACGCCACGCGTTTCGTGCTGATGAACACCGAGGGCCATGACTGCGGCATGGGCCCGTGCAACAACGATTGCGGCCCGGACGGCTACCTGCACTTCTCGCAGGCCGACCGCTGGATCGTATCGCTGCTGCAGCGCGTGGAAGCGGAAGTCGAGAAGGGCTTCGCCGAGTACCGCTTCGACAACATCGCCAGCGCGATCTACAAGTTTGTCTGGGACGAATACTGCGACTGGTACCTGGAGATGGCCAAGGTCCAGATCCAGACCGGGACCGAAGCCCAGCAACGCGCCACGCGCCGCACGCTGCTGCGCGTGCTGGAAACGGTGCTGCGTCTGGCCCACCCGATCATCCCGTTCATCACCGAGGAACTGTGGCAGAAGGTGGCCCCGCTGGCCGGCCGCGCCAAGGGCGATGGCAGCGAGTCGATCGCCACGCAGGATTACCCGCTGAGCGCCGCGGCCAAGATCGACGAAGCCGCCGAAGCCTGGGTGGCCCGCCTCAAGTCGGTGGTCGACGCCTGCCGCAACCTGCGCGGCGAGATGAATATCTCGCCGGCCCAGCGCATCCCGCTCTATGCTCAGGGAGACAGCACGTTCCTGAAGGAAGCGGCGGCGCAAATCCAGGCGCTGGCGAAACTTTCCGAGGTCAAGGTGTTCGAAGACGAGGCCACGCTGCAGAAGGAAGGCGCCGGCGCCCCTGTGGCGATCGCCGACGGCAACCACCTGCTTCTCAAGATCGAGATCGATGTGGCTGCCGAACGCGTGCGCCTGGGCAAGGAGATCGACCGTATCTCCGGCGAAATCGGCAAATGCCGTGGCAAGCTGTCCAATGAGAGCTTCGTCGCCAAGGCACCGCCGGCTGTCGTGGCTCAGGAAACGCAGCGTTTGTCCGATTTCGAACAGACGCTGGTCAAGCTTCAGGATCAACTACAGCGATTGCCTGCCTGAGCGTAAAAAGTGCTTCCCCGGTTTCGTGCCGACTGCAGCGTCGGACGGAACCGGACAGACGGCACCCCTACCGTTACGGCACGGTATCACTCCGGATAAACAAGGAAGGCTGAAATGGAAAACCGCGTCACCAAGGCCGTCTTTCCCGTTGCAGGGCTAGGCACCCGGTTTCTGCCCGCCACCAAGGCGAGCCCCAAGGAAATGCTGCCCGTGGTCGACAAGCCACTGATCCAGTACGCCGTGGAAGAAGCCATGGCCGCAGGCATTACCGAGATGATCTTCGTCACCGGGCGCTCCAAGCGCGCCATCGAGGATCACTTCGACAAGGCTTACGAACTGGAAGCGGAACTCGAGGCCAAGAACAAGCAGGCACTGCTCGATGTGGTGCGCTCGATCAAGCCAGCGAACGTCGAGTGCTATTACGTGCGCCAGCCCGAGGCGCTGGGCCTGGGCCACGCGGTGCTTTGCGCCGCCAAGCTCGTGGGCGACACGCCGTTTGCCGTGATGCTGGCCGACGACTTGCTCGACGGTGGCAAGGACCTGCCCGTGATGAAGCAGATGGTGGATATCTACAACCACTACAACTGCTCGGTACTCGGCGTGGAAGAGATCGCACCCGAGCAAAGCCGCTCGTATGGCGTGATCGACGGCCGCGAGTGGGACGACCGCGTGATCAAGATGTCGGCCATCGTCGAGAAGCCGGCACCCGAGAATGCGCCGTCGAACCTGGGCGTGGTGGGTCGCTACATTCTCACCCCGCGCATCTTCGACCATATCCGCGAGCTGAAGCCGGGCGCCGGCGGCGAGATCCAGCTCACCGACGCCATCCAGTCGATGCTCGACCAGGAACAGGTGCTGGCCTATCGCTACAAAGGCGTGCGGTACGACTGCGGCAGCAAGCTCGGCTATCTGAAGGCGACCGTCGAATTCGCCCTCAGGCACCCCGAGGTGCGCGACGAGTTCAGCGCCTATCTGTCGCAGCGCTGCACCAGCCCGTCGAGCGTACCCGCCTGACATCCGCCTGAAAAAACGAAACCGCCCCGGAAGAGGTGGCTTCGGCAGGAAGGCAGAAAAAAACCCCGCTTTGTTACCGAAGCGGGGTTTTTCTTTATTCCGGGGCGGTCAGAAACCGATTGCCGCGCTGCCAACATCCACGCGCACCTTGTCGCGATCGAGCAGCCGGCCGGCGTGCCGGGCATAGTCCTGCGCCCATTCCGGATGGGTGGCAAAGCGATTTTCGCCCGAGAACTTCGCCACGTTCAGGATCTTGTCGATCACCAGGACCTTGCCGACCGGACTCGACGCCTGGCAATCCAGCTCGGCGTATTCACGGTCAAACCAGCGCCAGGCGGCATCCTCGGTCACCGCGGCGAGTTCACTGTCGCCCAGCGTGAATTCAAATTCCTTGCCACTGCCGAACACTACGGTCAGGGTACGCGCCATTGCCGGTTCTCCGAAAATCTCCGAGGATGAGGCCCCCATTGTAGTGACTTGCCGCCGGATCGGGGCGGGCGGAAGAACTAGGCTGTTGGAACAAGCCGTTGCCGACCGTTGCCTTGTACACACACCCCTGCTGGCATCTGTGGTTTCCTTGCGACGCATCAATGCGCTTTGGATTATGCTGTCAAACATGGCCATTACGCGACAGGACCTCGAATCGGACAGGCTGCGCACATCGTTGTGCAGCACGCCGGTCGCGTCCTCGTTATTGCCAGAAGCCGATGTGGAGCGTTCGCTCTGCGACGCGCTCGGCGCCCGGCCCGAGACACCCGGTCTGAACGGCGATGTCTGGCTGTTTGGCTATGGCTCTCTGATCTGGAATCCGATGGTGGTCCATACGGATCGCAGGCTGGCCACCGTGCATGGCTACCATCGAGGCTTCTATCTCTATTCCCGCATCAATCGGGGCACATGGGACAATCCGGGCCTCGTGCTCGGCCTGGATCGTGGCGGTTGCTGCACCGGCATGGTATTCCGCATCCCCGGGCACGTGATCGAGCAGGAATTCCGCGTGCTGTGGCGCCGCGAGATGCTGACCGGCGCCTATCATCCGCGCTGGCTGCGCGTGAGAGTCGGCAATGCGCCGGACGCACCCGAGCAGCGCGCGCTGGCCTTTGTCATGAACCGCGAGCATTCGGCCTACGCTGGCCGCCTGCCAGACGAGCGCGTGGTGGCCTGCCTGCGCCATGCCTGTGGCCTGTATGGCCCGGCGCGCGAGTATCTCCAGCAAACCCTGCTTGGCCTGACAACGAATGGCGTGGACGATCCGTACCTGGGACGCCTGTGGCGCCAGCTCCAGGAAAGCGATGCCGCCGAAACCAACGGCGCCGCAACGCGGGCGAGTGTCGCCAGCGCTGACGCTGCCGAGTCTATTATCCAGCCGCACGAAACTGTCTGATCGATCCTGTCACCTGCCAACATGACGCGCTCCCAGACCCGTCCCCGCCGCCAGGCACTTGCCGAGATACTCGGGCTGATGGGATTACTGGTCGCTGGGGGGTTGCTGGCCGGCCAGGGCGGGCAGACGCTGGCCCGCTCGGTGGGTGGACTGGGCGGCGCATCCGCGCCGATGCCTTCTCGCCCGTGGCACGGCAGCAATCACACACCCCTGCCGTCGCGCGGGGACGGCATGGCCGCCCTCGACCACAACCTGATCACGGCAGCCAGTATCGGCGACCTCGACCTGGTCAATCGGCTGCTCAAGGCCGGCGCATCGGCCCAGGCCACGGACGAACGCGGACGTACCGCTCTGCTCGCGGCGGTCTACAACCGTCGCGGCGATGTCACGCGGGTGCTGGTTCAGGCTGGGGCGGACGTCAACCGCAAGGACGATGAAGGCAACAGCCCATTCCTGCTGGCGGCGGCCACGAACCAGATCGACGTGGTACGGCTGGCCCTGTCGCATGGCGCGGACCTGAACAGCACCGACCGCTACGACGGCACGGCGCTGATCGCCGCAAGCCAGCACGGCAATGTGGAAATCGTGAAGCTGCTGCTCAGCGCGGGCGTCCCGGTGGACCGGGTGAACCAGTTGGGCTGGACGGCACTGCTGGAAGCCATCATCCTCGGCGACGGCAGTTCGCGCTACGAAGATATCGTCCAGGCACTGCTGGACGCCGGGGCCGATGCCAACCTGGCCGATCGCGAAGGCGTCACGCCGTCGCGCCATGCGAGGGAGCGTGGCTACAAGACGATGGTGCGGATGCTGATGCGGGCCCGCGGCCACTGAGTTTCCAGTGCCGCGGGGTGTTACGCCTCACCTGATCAGCCAGCCTGACGCGCGTTTTCCGTTTCCTGCAGTTGGCGCCACATCACCTTGCCGGTGCCGGACTTCGGCAGGGCATCGACGAACTCGACCACGCGCGGATACTTGTACGCGGCCATGTGCTCCTTGGCCCATTCGATGATGTCTTCCGGCTGGGTCTTGCCCTTGGCATCCGCGCGCAGCACCACCACCGCCTTCACCGTTTCGCCGCGATAGGCATCGCGCGTGCCGATGATGCAGGCTTCCTGCACGGCCGGATGCTTGTACAGCAGGTTTTCCACCTCTGCCGGCCACACCTTGAAGCCCGAGGCATTGATCATGCGCTTCAGACGATCGGTGATGAAAAAGTAGCCTTCCTCGTCCATGCGGCCGAGGTCGCCGGTGCGGAAGTACGTCTGGCCCTCGAACTCGATGAACGCATCGCGCGTGGCGTCAGGCTTGCCCCAGTAACCCTTGAACACCTGCGGACCGCGCACGATGATCTCGCCCACCTCGTTCGGCGCCAGTTCCTGCAGCGTGACCGGATCGACCACCCGCGCGTCGGTGTTGAACGTCGGCACGCCCAGGCACTGCAGCTTCGGGCGATCGGCCGGGTTGCTGTGCGTCGGCGCCATCGTTTCCGACAGGCCGTAGCCTTCCAGATAGTTCAGGCCGAACTGGGTCTTCAGGCGCTCCGCCACGGCCTGCGGCATCGCCGCACCGCCCCCGCCGATATAGCGCAGGCTGC